>JASFLD010000150.1:0-8698 GCA_050118275.1 Gemmatimonadales bacterium | reverse complement strand
CATGTACTGACCGTGGTGGGCATGGCCCTCGGCCGTGCGGTCACCGACGTACCCGGTCTTGACCGCGTGTATGCCGAGCCGCTCGTAGAGCGCGAACGCGTCCTCCAGCTGCCGCTCGTAGTTCTGGATGCCCATCGACGTCTCGTTGTGGCCGATGAGTTGGACGCCTCGCTCCCTGGCGTAGGCGGCCAGCCCCTCCAGGTCGTAGTCCGGATAGGGCTGGGTGAAGGAGAATCTGTCGGCGTTGGCGATCCAGTCACCGTCCCACCCCACGTTCCAGCCTTCCACCAGCACGCCGCCGAAGCCGTTCTCCGCCGCGAAGTCGATGTAACGGCGCGTTCTCTCGGTGGTCGCCCCGTGTTGCGGCCCGGAGCCCCAGGTCATCACGCCGATGTGCATCCCCCACCAGATCCCGATGTACTTCATCGGTTCGATCCAGCTCGCGTCGGCGAGGGCGTTCGGCGGGTTCAGGTTCAGGCCAAGCACCGCGGGCTGCAGATCCTCGGCGCGGTCGGCCAGCTGGATCGTCCGCCACGGCGTCACGAAAGGCGTCCCGCCCCGCACCTTCACCCCGTCCGCCCACGCCGGCAGCGACACGCGCAACCTGTGCTCGTAGGAGCCGGTCAGGTTCATCCCCGCGTAGTCGACCAGGTTCGCCTCGTGGATCACCACGTACAGGCCGTCGGTCGTCTCCATGGTGAGCGGCGTGTGGACCATCGCCAGCCGGCTCACGGGCGACGAGGAGTACAGGTACTCGTAGCGGTTATTCTCGCCGGCGGGAATCCACCAGGCATGTGCGTTGTCCGCCATGTGGAACTCGGTAAGCTCCTCCATGATCTCGAACGACTGCAGGTTCACCTGCTCGGGTAGCTCGTAGCGGAAGCCGATGCCGTCGTCGAAGACGCGGAACACCACATCGAAGCGGCGGCCCGGCTCGGCCGTCTCGGCCACCGAAACGCGCAGCTCGTTGTAATGATCCCGCACGCGGGCCAGCTCGCCCCATGGCTGCTCCCAAGTCTCGTCCACCGAGTTGCGTGTGGTACCGACAATCTCGAGACCGTCGCGCAGCGCGGGAGCGCCACGAAACTCGAAGCCCAGTCGCGATGCCAGGATGACGTTGCGACCGTCGCGTTCCAGGCGGTAGAACAGCCCGGTCTCGCGACGGACCGCTCCTCCCTGCTCGACCGCTTGGGAAGGCTCCACCGTCACGACATTGCGGCCGTCGGGTGACGCCACGCGGACGGGCTCTTGCGCTCGAGCACAGCCGATCGTCACGGACAGAGCCGCAACAGAGACCGTGAAAACCGCTGCCACATGAACGGCCCGGTAATCGATCAACTTCTTCATGTCCATGCCAATCTCCCACGCCATCGACATCCGTGTTCTCATCTTCATCTTCTCCGTGCTCGGTCAAGATCCATGATCATCTTTCCAAGACCCAAATCAGGAACGAGCCGGCCGGGACCCGCACCTCCTCTTGCCCACCGTGCAGCCGCGAGAATTCGCTCTGGATGCCCTGCAGGTCGACCCGCTCCCGATCACCCACCTGTCGCCACTCACCGTCGGGCAGATCGAGATGAAACACACCCTCGTGCGTGCCGCTATTGGCCAGAACCAGGACCCGGCCACCGACTACGTACCCCAGGAGAGTGCCTTCGTCGGGTGTGATCCAGCGATAATGCCCGTCGGGCACCCGGGCGACGCGAAAGACCCGGCCCCAATCGGACCGGCGTAGCGCCAGAAGGCCGCGCCAGTAATCCCGCATCGCCAGCTGATCCGAGCCGGGCGCCAGGCGGTCCCAGAGGAAGCGGTTGGGGGCCCGGAGGTTGTAGGTGTCGTCGCGGCCCTTGAACTCGATCGGCCCGCCGGCCATCTCTACCTCGGACTCCTCTATGGGCGCCAGCCCCTTGGAGCGGAGCATCTCGGTGCCCCCGTGGATCACCACGGGCCCAGCCGACGTCAGCAGGAGCCCTGCAGCAATGCGGACCGCGCCGACTTCCACACCCTCGAGCCCGTTGTGGTCGTGCAGCGCGTAACGATCGGCCAGGGCCCAGTTGTCGTGGATGTCCAGGTAAGAGATCCCTCTCGTGGTCAGTGGCTCCTCGGGATAGTCGTTCGCCAGCGCCCGCATGGTCGCAGCCCGGGCGGAGGCGTCGCCGCCGGCCCAGCCCCGGTCGTTCACGTCGAAGGGACTGCCCTTGAAGGCATTGCGGGCGTCATCCTGGAAGAAGGTGATGGGGGCGTCGGCTTTGTACCAGGCCCAGTCGGGGTTCGCGCGAACATCGGGATCGCTGGGCGCGATCCACGGCTCGCCATATATGATGAGGTCCTGAGGAAGTTCCTGTTTGATCCTACGCAGCGTCTGCTCGTCCAATTGCCCGGCCAGGTCAATGCGAAAGCCATCCACGCCCAGCGCCTCCACCCAGTGCTTCAGCTGGTCGATGATCCAGCGCTGCACCATGGGCCGCTCCTCGGACTTGATCTCGTTGCCGAACGGCCCGATGTGATCGAGGTTCTCGTCGGTGCGGTAGTAATAGGGCAGATCGAGGACGTTGAAGTTCAGCAGCAGGTTCCGGCCGTCCATGTTCTCGCCGGTGTGGTTCGGCACGACGTCGATGATGACGGCGATACCCCGCTCGTGGAACGCGCGGACAAGCGCCTTGAACTGTTCGCGTTCCGTTCCCGGCTCCGCATCTCGCGAACGGTAACGGCTCTCTACGGCGAAGGCGTGGGTCGTACGGTATCCCCACTGGTAGTTCTCGCGATCGATCCCCATGGCCTGGGCGAATGAGTCGTTGGCAAAGGCGGCCTGCCATTCGGCGTCGGGGTAGTGGAGATACTCCTGTACCGGCATGAGGTGGACCACGTTCACGCCGAGGTCGGCCAGGTAGTCGAAGCCGATGGGCTGGCCGTGCGCGTTCGCGAGGCCGGTCCGGGCCATGGCCGGCAACGTCCCGGTCTCCACATCTCCCACGGGAAGGAGGTCGGTAAAGTCCTGGACGTGCACCTCGTAGGCCGCCACGTCCTCCATGGCCGGCCGTCCACCCCGAGCCGGCGGAGGCGGCGGGCCGTCGCGCCAGACCCGCGACTTGCCGAGGGCGTCGTCGTTGACCCGGGCGTAGGGATCGGAGATGTGGACCGGGTGAGTCTCGTAGAACCAGTTCCCGGGATCGGCGGGGCCGTGAACCGTGAAGTCGTACCAGGTCCCTTGAAGATCGCCCGGTACGGCGGCCTCCCACACTCCGTTCTCGTCCTTCGTCATCTCCACGACGCGCAGGGCGTCCTCGGGCCTGTCATCCTTATCTCGATAGAGGTAGAGCCGCACGGCGGTCGCCCGGGGAGAGAAGATGCGAAATTCGGTCTCGCTACCGTCCTCCGAGACGGCGGCGCCCAACGGCTTCGACGAGTAGATATCCCGGAAGAGCGGGTCGCGCCGCACGAGAACCCGCAGGTCCAGGTCGGGGATCTCCAGGTAGTGGATACGCATGGGATCCAACGGGACCGCCGGGACCACGAGCGATTCGGAGGCTGTGTTTGGCAGCACTTGGGCGATGGGTATCTCGCGGCCCTGGCCATCGGTCAGGCGATAGGCCGACGATACCGTCGGTCGCTCGACACCGGTCAGGCTGAACCGGATCGCCGTAGGCCCGTGGATCGCGGCTCGCAAACGTGCCTCCGATTCTTCCTGCTGCGCGCTGGCGCTGCAGGCCGCCAGGAACCAGACGATGAGTGGGAGAGAGAGACGGTGCGTTCGAGCATGTGTGGCCATGATCCCGGCGTTCACCGGCGCTCGCCGAGGAGAACCAGACCGGATTCGGTGACCAGCGAGATCTCTCCATCCCTGACGGTGCCCGTCCTACCCGAGTAAGCGTCCAGCAGCTCGACACCATCGGGGAAGACATCGAAGACGGGGATGGTCTTGGCACCAATTCCTTGGTCCATGGCCACGAGCACACGATCCGAGAGATCATCGTTCTCGAGCGTGCGGCTGAAGATGTACGGCTCTGCCTGCAGCCGGCGATGCTCGCCGGCTCCCACAGCCGGGTGGGCCTGGCGGAAGCGACCCAGCTTCTGCCAGTGTGCCAGGATCTCGGCGGTTGAGCCCCCGCTCGTGAGGTCCTGCCAGTTCATGAAGGAGCGTAGGTTGGCGTCGCCGCGGGCGCCCGCGATCTCGAGCGGCCGGGCCAGCTCGTCACCGTAGTAGATTTGGGCGCCGCCCGGAGTGAGGAGGAGCCGGGTGCCGGCACCGAAGGGATCGCTTCGGTTCCGATCGTAGGGAGCCGCGTCGTCGTGTGAGCTGATGTAGTTCAGAATGGCGACTCCCTGGAGGTCGCCTGAGCGAAGCGCAACGGAATACTGCGTGAACAACTCGTCCAGTGGTCCGGCGGCCTTCCGCTTGAAGCCGAAGTTGATCAGGCCGTCGTAACCGTAGTCGAAGTAGTCCACGGTTCGGTCCCCGAAGTCGAAGATCCGACCCTCGCTGGCCTCGTAGTTGTAGACCTCGCCCAGCATGTAGAAGGACTCGTCATCGGGGACCTGATCCGGGTGAGCCGCCTTCCAATCCGCGAAGGCCCACTCGGCTTCTCGTTTCAGCTCGGCGCTGACTTCCTCCTCGAAGTGCTTGGCGGTGTCGACCCGATAGCCATCGAAGCCGAGCTCGCGCACCCAGTCGGTGAGCCACTTTATGATGTAGTAGCGAGGCGCCCGGGGGTAACCGGTCCGCGCGAAGAAGGCGTCGAGTTCGGCCAGTTCCTGGTTCAGGCGGCCCTCCCGCCCCCACTTCTCGGTCAGCTGTCGCGGCAACTTCACCGGCTCGTCCCGGTCGGTGCGGATGTCCGGAAGGTTGTCCACCAGCGTGCAGTCCACGGTGGTGGTGTAGTCTCGGTAGGCGCAGCGCGGGCTGGTGCGCACCCAATCTTCGGGCCACTTGGGATCCACGGGTGTTACGGGCCCCGTGTGGTTGATCACAGCGTCCATGAGGACGCGGATGCCGCGCCGGTGAGCGGCGTTGACCAGCGCCCGGAGATCGTCGACCGTCCCCAACGCCGGATCGACGGCGGTCCAGTCGCGGGTCCAGTAGCCGTGGAATCCGTACGTCTTGCCCGTCCCCTCATCGACGCTTCCGTGAATCTGCTCCACGAACGGGGTCAGCCAGAGGGCATCGACCCCGAGGGCATCGAAGTACCCTTCCTCCAGCTTCTGGAGCACGCCGGCCAGATCTCCGCCCTCGAAGTTCCGTAGGACGGCCCCGTCGTGCGCCCGACCGAGGGCGTGGTCGTTGGTCGTATCGCCGTTCTGGAAGCGGTCGGTGAGAAGGAAATACACGGTGGCGCTGTTCCAAAAGACTTCGGGCTCCGCCGCCTCGACCGTCCCGCTGTCCCGACCGCTGGCTCCGGTTCCGGGAGCGTCGGGGCCGCAGGCCGATAGCGATAGTGCGCCCACCGCGACGACCGCCAGTGCGCGAATCACGCTCTTCATGCCGAGACTAGCCATTCGCTGTGAGTCCATCCCACGGTCCGCCTCTGGTCTCGAACTTCATCTTGCTCGTGATCCTTATCGTAATCGTAATCCTGATCGTATGGATGGTCGGCAACGCTCGTCCAATACCTGCACAGCGATCCCGATCATCCTCACCGTCGTCTTCATTCCCATGACCGCAGCTTCTGTTTCCCGCTCAGGCCGAAACCGCCGCCGCGATGTCATCTCGATCCTCGACGCGGAGGCTCAGGACCGCGGCGAGCACGAGCGACACCCCGCCGATGAGGAGGGCGTAGATGGCTTCGCCCCCGAAGAATCGCCCGACGAAGAAGCCCAGGATCGCCGCGGCGACGATTTGGGGAATCACGATGAAGAAATTGAATACGCCCATGTAGTACCCCATCTTCGAGGGAGGCAGAGACCCGGCCAGGATCGCGTAGGGCATGGAGAGGATGCTAGCCCAGGCGATGCCCACTCCCACCATCGAGCCCAGTAGGTAGGTGGGATCCGAGACGACGAAGATGGAGAGGAGCCCCAGCGCGCCGCAGGCCAGGCAGATGGCGTGGGCGATCTTACGGCTCGTCTGCTTCGCCAACACCGGAATGGTGAACGCCACCAGGGCGGCCACGCCATTGTAGGTGGCGAAGGCGACACCGACCCAGTTTGCCCCCTCGTTGTAGATCGCCGAGGTCGTGTCGGTCGTGCCGTAGATGTGGTGGGTCACCGCGGCGGTGGTGTAGATCCACATGGCGAAGAGGGCGAACCACGAGAAGAACTGCACCCAGGCCAACTGCCGCATGGTGTGCGGCATGTCCTGGAAGTCGTTCAGGATGGTGACGAAGCCGTTATCGTGCCGCCCGCGGCGCTGCAAGAGCCCGCTGAGAATGAGCAGCACGCCGACGACGCCGAGCCCGGCCGTCAGGATGAGGACCTGATAGATTCGCTCGAGGGCCAGCCAGACGCTGAGCAGAGCACCCACGAGAAGGAGGATCCTCCCCAGTCGGATCTGCCGCCCGCCGTTGATCGCGAACTCCTCCGGCGTACGTATTTCCCTGGCGATGCCCTCGCGTTCCTTGCTCTCATCGAACGAGGCCAGCTCGTCGGGCGAGTACTCCTTCGACTTGATGACCGTCCACAACACAGCGGCGAAGAAGACCGCGGCGCCCAGGTAGAACGAGAGTCGCACCGAGTCGGGTATTACACCCGCCGGCGCTTCGTTGCTCACGCCGAGTTGCCGTGTGAGCAGCCAGGGTAGCATGGACGCGACCACCGCGCCCGTGCCGATGAAGAAGCTCTGCACGGCGAAACCGGCGGTCCGCTGCTCGGAAGGCAGGCTGTCGCCGACGAAGGCGCGGAAGGGCTCCATGGAGATGTTGATGGAGGCGTCCATGATCCAGAGCATGCCGGCCGCGACCCAGAGGACGGGGGAGTTGGGCATGGCGACCAGGGCCAGCGAGGCGAGGATGGCCCCGCCGAGGAAATACGGGCGCCGGCGGCCCAGGCGGTTCCAGGTACGGTCGCTGAAGTAGCCGACGACGGGCTGAACCAGGAGTCCGGTCACGGGGGCGGCGATCCAGAGGATGGGGATGTTCTCCACGCGTGCGCCCAGGGTCTCGAAGATCCGGCTGACGTTCGCGTTCTGCAGGCCGAAGCCGAACTGGATGCCCAGAAAGCCGAAGCTCATGTTCCAGATTTCCCAGAACGAGAGGCGCGGCTTGGGCCGCGCGGCGACGGGAGTGGTAGCGGCGAGCGATTCCATAGAGGATCTGGGCCTTTCTAGCCTAATCAGGATGACGATGAGGACGCCGAGCGCCTTCCTTCACCGACGAGATCATCACAATCGAGCGTCGACGTGGAGGGCGACCGCCGAGCCGCCCTCCAGATCCAGCCGGACGCGTCCGCTCGAATCGACGTCGATGCTTCGCCCCGCGCAAGCGGTGCCTGCAAGTCCTCCCGTCAGCGCATCACAGTAGCTGCCGGCAGGTAGGCCGGTCGCCACATCGATCGCAACCGTGGAGTCCTCCAGGCTGAGGGCCACGAACCCACGATCGCCGCGGGAGAAGGCGATGGCGTTTGCGCCGTTATCCCACCAGTCGTTCACGCCGGTGCCGGCGACGGCGCGACGGAATCCTACCATGCTGGCGATAACCGGGTCGCGGTGCTCACAGACCCACTCGCCTATCGTCGCGGTCTCGAAGGTCGCTGCGCAGGTCACGTCGTAGGTGTTCCCCCCGGCGTCGGAAGGTGGGCCCAACGAGTTCTGTGAAGGGCAATAGAACACGTAACTCGAGAGAATCTTTGGATAACCATAGGGCTGTGCGAGCATCCACACGTTCGCCAGCCTGAACACGTCGCCGTCGCGATACCCGATCCCGCACTGATGCTGCGTGTCGTGGTTCTGCAGAAAGACTACCGCCTTGTCAGACGGCATGAGGCCCCAGGCGGCCTCTGAGAAGCGGCTACCGTCGCGGCCATACGGGTTCAACTGTGCGATGAACTGGCCACCCACATTCAGGAACTTGTCGCCCACACCGGTGAAGGTGAATTCCGTGATGTCGGCGGCGCCTCCCGATCCATACCCCACGCCGTAGAAGTCGCGTGCTCCTAATGCTTCGCCAACGCCGGAGCTGATCTCCAGGAACACGTACGGTAGCGGGCGGCCCTCGGCCGCGAGCGTCAGGTTGACTCGATCGATGATGTCATCGAGCTCAACCTGCTGGATGTGCTTGGCCGCGTCGATGCGGAAGCCTTCGACGCCAAGCCGGGCCAACTTGATCAGGTAGTCGGCGATCTTCCGCCGCACCGATTCGAATCCGGTGTTGAGGTCGGGTAGGGAGAACAGTTCGCACTCCTGCACGTTGGCCGCGCTCTGGTAGTCGACGACCGCGCACGGAGTGTGGAAGTCGCTCGGTGAGTAGAGGCCTGGATATTCGTATTTCGTGTAGGCAGTGCCGGCACTGCCTACACCGGGGCTCGGATAGTTCGTCATGTGGTTGATCACGGCATCCACGATGATGCCGACACCGACCGCCCGGCAGCGGTTCACCATGTCCACGAACTCTGCCTCGGTTCCCGAGCGGCTGCGCTCGAGGCTGTAGCTGACCGGCTGGTAGCGTTCGCTCCAGTCGTGGCTTGGGACGATGCTATGCTCTTGCGGGGGCGAGACTTGCACCGCGCGGTACCCGAGGGGTTCCAACACGTTCTCGCACTCTTTGGCGAT
>JASFLD010000149.1:0-8723 GCA_050118275.1 Gemmatimonadales bacterium | reverse complement strand
GAGCCGGCGATGCCTAGGCCCTCGCCGCGCGAGCGGGCCCCGGCCCACCGTCCCGTCCGGGCGCGTCGCCTGGACGATCGACGCGACGCGCGTAGCTCCGGAGAACCCTCGCTTTGGGGCGCGCATGCTTAGAAACGAAGGCGACAGGCTGACGCGGGTCGTCGTCTCCAGCCCGGGCGACGCGTACTTCGACGTCAGCACCCACGCCGGCGCCAACATACCCGCGCCGGCCGACCGAGCCCTGGCGATCCGACAGCACGAGGAACTGAGGGCGGCGATGGCGCGGTTCGGCTGCGAGGTGATCGACGTACCGGAGCTGCCGGGTCACCCCAACTGTGTCTTCACCCGCGACGTCGCGCTCTGCACGCCCGTGGGGCACGTCAAGCTGCGGATGGGTCTGGCGGCGCGGCGCGACGAGGAGGAGTGGATGTCCCGCGCCTTGCTCGCGCTGGGAGAGCCGTGTATCGGCGCGATCAGCGAGCCTGGCACCGTCGAGGGCGGCGACATCATCCTGGCCGGTTCCGTCGCTTTCCTCGGTCTATCGGGTCGGACGAACCGGGAGGGTGCGCGCCAGATCGCCACGCTGCTCGAGCCGCTGGGCTACGAAGTCCGAACGGCCCGGATCGAAGGCTACATGCACATCGGCGGCGCGATGAGCGTGATCGGGCCCGAGCGGGTGCTCCACTGCCGTGACGCTTTCCCCGACGGCTTCTTCCGCGGCTTCGACGCCATCGCGGTCCCTTCGGATGGAGCCCGGACCGGTAACGTGATCTGCCTGGGCGAAGACGAGTTGATCGCCAACGCCGCAGAGGGCGCCGCGGTCATCGAAGAACTGCGGCGGCGCGGCCTGACCGTCCACGGGCTCGATCTCAGCGAGTTCCAGAAGGGAGCCGGCGGTCCCACCTGCCTGATCCTGCCGCTCGAGCGCCGGCCGTCGAACTGACCCGAGGCCCGCGTGTCCGCGCTAGCCGGCGGCCTGCGGCGGGAGGTGCGCGGAGAGGCCGGTCCGCGCGCGTACGGCGCCGCGCTCGATGACCTCGGCCAGGAGCGCGTCGTTCGCCTCGAGCGAGGACTGCGGGTTGCCGGGGTGCCAGAGGTGCACGACCGGAACGGCGTGGCGCCCTTCCTTTCGATACACGCCAGCGTTGATCAGGCGGACGACGAGGTCCGTGTCCTCGCGGCCCCAGCCGGTGTACGATTCGTCGAAACCGTCGACGGCGATGAAATCGTGATGCCAAACCGCGAGATTGCAAGTCCTCGCTCCTTGCCAGCGCCTGGGCCGGCGCTTGCGGAACGCCTGGGTTCGAAATCGCGCCAGCGGCGCGGGGCCGCCCGCCTCGCCCTGAAGGCTGGCGACTACCCAGCGCACGAGGGGCCAACCCGCCACGCTCAATCCCTCGCGCAGGATCCGGTGCGTAAACTCCCGGCGCAGGGCCACGCGCGTGCCGCGCACCCACCAGCCCGGCTCGGCCAGCCAACGGTGACCCCGTACGAAACCTTTCAGCGGGATGCAGTCCCCGTCCAGGAAGATCAGGTAGTCGCCCTCGGCCTCCAGCACCGCCAGGTTGCGTATGCGGGCGGCCCTGAAACCCTCGTCCGGTTGCCAGACATGCTTCAGGCGATAGCCAACCCTCTCGCTCAGGACCGCTAGCATCTCCGCCGTCTCACGAGACGAACCGTCGTCGGCCACCACGACCTCGAAGGCATCGCGGCCCTGCGGGTCCAACTCGAGCAAGACGCAACGTAACGCGTCGGGTCGGTTGTACGTCGACACGATGATCGAGGTCAGGCCCTGGGAGACTTTTCCCGCCGTCATGGGCCGGGAATATGAGAACCGTGAAAGGCGCCGTCCACCCGAGGTTGCGCGTCCAGGCGATCGCGGCGGCGTCGCCGCGGCATCAGACCCCCCGCAGGCTCTTGCCCAGCGCCGCTCCGAAGATCACCAGCAGCGGCGCCGTCCACATGCCTGGATAGGCGTTCCACTCGATGAGCGGGATCATCAGGTGGCCGGCCCCGTTGAGGATCTCGAAAATCGCGAACAGCTTCGCCAGCTTGAGCGCCCAGCGGCGCCCATGCGCTACCGAGGGGATCAGCGCGGCCAGGAGCAGGAGCACCGCCACATGGAGGAGAACGAAGAACTCGGGCGCGAGGGAATAGAGGGGGAATCCCTGATGAAAACCGCCGATGTAGTCCTCGAAGACGTGAAGGAACTGGGCGACGACGAGTCCGGGGTAGAGATGGCGGCCCGGACTCAGGTGATGGTGATGAACCGTCAGATCTCTTGAGGCCACTCGGCGCCTCCGAAGCCTTGCCCCGGCGACCGTCGCGGCCGGTCCTTCCGGCGCCGATAGGTGCCGGTCTCGCTCCTGCTGATCCGTCGCTTGGCCGCCAACCCCTCGAGCAACAACTCGCCCGCGACCACCAGGCCAGCCGTCTGCCCGACACCCGACTGGTCGCTGGTCACGGTCTTCGCCAGTTCGACCAGCCCCGGGACCGTCGCGAACCCCTTCAAGCAGGCCTCCGCGCTGGAAAACTCCGAAACCTGCAGAGCGCCGCCGTTATCGAAGTACTCCACGATCGGCAGCGCGTCCTCTTCGACGAAATACTCATCGAAGGTCGCGCCGGCAGCCCGGGCGATCAGGTCGAGCGCGATCTTGCGACCGCCCTCCAGCTCGCCCTCATACTCGAGCTCCAGCTTCCCGGTGATGGCGGGCAACGAGGCGTAGATATCGGCCAGGCGCGGAACCACGAAGTCTTCCCGGTTGCCGATGGCGCGGCGTTCCGCGTTCGACACGACGCTCTCCAGCACGGTGATCGGCAGACGCTGCGAGACGCCGGACCGCCGATCGACCCGCTGGTCTTCGCGGGCCTCGAACGCGACGCGCTCGACGATCTCTTTGATCAAGCCGGGGATCTCGACCGGGAGGCCGTCCCGCTTCGTCCACGCTTCCTGCTCGGTGATCGCGACCCCGTGCTCGAGGTCGCGCGGATAATGAGTCATGACCTCCGACCCGATTCGGTCCTTCAACGGCGTGATGATCTTGCCGCGCGCGGTGTAGTCCTCGGGGTTGGCCGTGAACACGAGCATCACGTCCAGGGCGAGCCGGATCGGATAGCCTTTGATCTGGACATCGCCCTCCTGCATGATGTTGAACAGGCCGACCTGGATCTTGCCCGCCAGGTCGGGCAGTTCGTTGACAGCGAAAATACCACGATTCGCCCGCGGCAGCAGCCCGTAATGGATGGTCAGCTCGTCGGAGAGGACGTGGCCACCCCTGGCCGCCCGAATCGGATCCACGTCGCCGATGATGTCGGCGATGGTGACGTCGGGCGTCGCCAGCTTCTCGACGTAGCGCTGCTCGCGCGGCAGCCAGTCGATGGGCGTTGCATCACCCAGCTCCTCGAGCTTCAACCGGCCGTACTTGCTGATCGGGTGGAACGGGTCTTCGTTCACCTCCGAGCCCGAGATGATGGGAATCCGCTCGTCGAGGAAATCGACCAACTGCCGCAGAATCCGGCTCTTCGCCTGACCGCGCAGGCCGAGCAGGATGAAGTTGTGACGCGCCAGGACCGCGTTGACCAGTTGCGGCACGACCGAATCGTCGTAGCCGAGTATGCCCGGGAAAAGGGCTTCGCCGGTCTCCAGCTTCCGTATCAAGTTCGCCCGTAGCTCGCTCTTGACGGAGCGCGGGCGGTAGCCGCTGCTCTTCAGTTCACCTAGCGTCTTGGGCCGATGCTGCTGCATGCGCTCTCTTCCATCTTCGGGTGATACCAGGACGCACGTTTACGAGGACTAGACTCTACACCGGAGCCCGCGCGACGGGTTCCGCCCCGGCGGCCTGGGGCGCCGGCGGCGCCGGTGCCTTAATCATGAACACCACGGCAAAACCCGCCGCAATGGCCATGATCACCGCATTGAGTGCGAACGGGGTCGCCGGCGTCCAGCGGCCGAACACCCAACCCGACCACGCGGCGCCCACGGTGCGGCCCAACGCCGACAACGACTGCATGACGCCCAGCACCGAGCCCTGCCGATCAACGGGCGCGTACTGCGAGGCCAGGCTGGTAGCGGCGGGCCAGTTGAGACCGCTTCCGAGCGCCAGCGGGGCCAAAACAGCGCACAACAGGATCAGGCTGCCCGCCAGCGGCAGCAGCGCGTAAGCGGCCGTGAGCGTCAGCGTGCCGGTGACCAGCAGCCGCCGTTCGCCCAGATTCCTGGCCAGCGGGCCCACCAGGCGGCCTTGCACCACGGCCATCAGCAGACCCAAGTAGGCCAGCAGATAGCCGGCGTGCTGCGCGTCGTAGCTCAGCCGGTACGCGATCCAGAGCGGAAAAACGGTGGTGAACGCCGCGAAGACGAAAGTGTGTAAGGAGTAGATCACCATCAAGGTGCCGATGGCCGGTTGCCGGCCGAACGCCACGGCCAGCCGCAACCGCTCCGCCAACTTGGAGGCGCCCATCTTGATCGCTCGTTCGCGGTTCGCGGCGCTCAGCGACTCCGGCAGGTAGAAGTAGGCGGCCGCGGCGTTGGCCAACGACAAAGCGGCGGCGAACAAGCCCGGAACCGCGTACCCGAAGTTCACCAACACGCCGCCGATCGCCGGGCCGGCGATGAAGCCCAGACCGAAGGCGGCGCCGACCAGCCCCATACCGCGCGTCCGATTCTCGGCGTCCGTGCTGTCGGCGATGTAGGCCTGGGCCACCGGGATGTTGGCGCCGGCGATCCCCTGCATGATCCGCGAGGCGAACAGCCAGGTCAGGTTGGTCGCCAGCCCGAAGATCATGTACGACAGTCCCGAACCCACCAGCCCGAGCAGCAGGATCGGACGCCGCCCCACGCGGTCGGAGAGTTTTCCCCAGATCGGGCCGAAGATGAACTGCATTCCCGGGTGGATCGCGACGAGCAGGCCGATCACCGCCGGCGTCGCCCCGAAATCCCCGGCATAGAACGGCAGCAGGGGTAGGACGATCCCGAACCCTATCAAGTCGATGAAGATGGTGAGAAAGATGATCGCGAGCCGTGACAACCGCCGCCTATACCCTCACTGCTGGTCGCTGAGAATGCCCGTCCGCCCAAATCCGCCAGGAGGCCTGCCAGATGCGGTCCGGAATGGAAATACGGCCGCTCAGTCTAACGAAACAGCCGGCCTTTGTCGACCCGAGACAAGCCCGTTCGGGCACGCGACGTCACGACCGCAACGTCTCTCGCAAGAACCGCCGAACCTCGCCCAGCGTTCGATCCGCCTCTTCCAGATGCGGCAGATGCCCGCTCCGTTCCAGCACGATCAGCCGGGCTCGGGGCATGACCTCCGCCAACTCCTCTGCCCAGCGCAGCGGGATCGGATCGTGGCGCCCGTGCAGTATGATCGTCGGCACGATCAGCCCCGACAGACGGCGCCGCAGCTCCGCACCGTGACCTCTCAGGCTCGACCAGGTCGCCTGCTGGGCCTGCAGCTGGACCGTGAAGGCCGGAGCGTCACGGACGGCCGCCGGCTGGTAATAGTAACCGGCCAGGCTCAAGTCGAACCGCCGCCGCTGATAGGCCTGCGGATCGCTCTCCGCCAGCCCCGACGTCTCGAGCTCCGCGCGGAGTCGCTGCACCGCCTCCAACCGGGATCGCCGCGCGAACTCGTCCTTGAACTCCCGGTGGTACTCTCCCCAGCCAGGCGCAGGCGCCACCAGCGCCATCGCTCCGACCCGACCCGGATGCTCGCCGGCGTAAAGCAGCGCCAGCAGACCGCCCCACGAGTAGCCGATCAGGGCCAGCCGCCCCAGCTTCCAGTAACGGCGTAACGCTTCGAGATCGGCCAGATGGTCGCGCCAGCCGATCCTGCTCGGTCGAGCCACCGCAGAGCGACCACCGCCACGCTGGTCGTAGAAGAGGAGCCGAAATTCGTCCGCCAGACTACTGAAGGCCGGGTACAGGTAGTCGTGAGCGGCGCCGGGGCCACCATGCAACACGACGACCGGCCGACCGGTGCCCACCTCACGAACGAACAACGAAACACCCGCGCCTTGCGAATGGTATTCTAACGAGGCCGGTGACCCGTGCTCTGGTGGTCTCATGCGATTTGCGTCGCTCCGTTGAAAACAAAGGGACTGCCCTCTAAACTTCGGGCTGCCGACAACCGGCAAGGATCCCTCAAAGTGATAGGAACATGCACAAGCTAATACGCCTTACTCAAAGTGTCTCGCTGGCCGCCCTGTCAGCCGGGTTGGTCATCGCCGCCGCACCCCGTACGGCCGCCGCCCAGGCGGTCAGCCCCGATACGCTGTTGGCCCACGTCCGCTATCTCGCCAGTGACGCGCTGGCCGGCCGCGAGGCCGGCGAGTCCGGAGCAGACAGCGCCGCCGCCTACATCGCTCGAGAGATGAAGGCGTACGGCCTCGAGCCGCTCGGCACCGACGGCTACCGCCAGCCCTTCGAGATCGTGTCCACCATCGCCATCGGCTCGGACAGCCGATTGATCCTGCGCACGTCGCGCGGCACCCGGGCGCTGGAGCTGTACGAGGACTGGTTGCCATTCGCTTTCTCCAGTGGGGGTCGCGTCAGCGGACGCGTCTTCGACGCCGGTTACGGATTGAGCGAGGATGTCTACGCCGATGTGCGCGACAGGGAGGGCGGCTTCATCGCGCTACTCGAGGCGGGCGTGCCGGACGACTTCGACCCGCACAGCACCGGAATCGATCCGTCGCCGCGCAGGAAGGCGACCCTGGCGCGCGAGCAGGGTGCCGAGGCCGCGCTGATCACGGTCAGCCGCATCGCCGTCCCGCAACCTGGCGATCCACCCCACGCCGTCGGCATCCCGGCCATCCAGATCGTTGCCGACGATGACTTGCGTGCCTGGCTGGAGGACGAGAGCCTCGAGATCACGCTCGACGCCAGGGTCGAGCCGCTACGCGCCGAGGCCTACAACGTCGTCGGCAAGCTGATGGGACGCGATCCGGACCTGGCCGACGAGTACATCGTGATCGGCGCCCATTACGACCACCTGGGTCTGGGGGGGCCGGGCTCGCTCGCCCCCGACGTCACCGCGCCGCACAACGGCGCCGACGACAACGCCTCCGGTACCTCGGCGCTGCTCGGTCTGGCGAAGTACTATGGAGCCCACCCAGAAGCGCGTCCGGGGCGGAGTCTGGCGTTCGTTGCCTTCTCCGCCGAGGAGATGGGATTGCTGGGTTCGGACTACTTCGTCAGTCATGCGCCGTTCCCGCTGGAGCAGGTGGCCGCGATGGTCAACTTCGACATGGTCGGCCGACTGCGCGATGAAAACCTCCAGGTCTTCGGTACGGAGACGGCAAAGGAGTTTTCCGCTCTACTGGACTCCCTCGACGCCGCCAGCCAGTTGAAGTTGAGCTACATCGGCGATGGCTACGGCCCCAGCGATCAGACATCGTTCTATGCCCGCGACATACCGGTGCTCCACCTCTTCACCGGCACCCACTCGGAGTACCACCGTCCCGAGGACGACTGGGAGACGATCAACGCGGCGGGCCTCGCCGAGGTGACCGACTTCGCCATCGCGCTGGTTGACAAGCTCGGGAATTCGCCCGGACCGTTCACTCTCGTCAAGCAGGAGCGTCCCGTCGCCAGTGGGGGCGGGGGTTACGGACCCTATCTGGGCACTGTCCCCGATTTCGGCGAGGTGGAGGGCGGCGGCCTCAGACTATCCGCCATCCGGCCGGGCAGTCCCGCTGACAAAGCCGGGCTTCAGGCCGGTGACGTGGTAGTCGAGTTCGGCGGTAAGGAAGTTCTGAACATCTACGACTACACGTACGCGCTGCGCGACCACGCGCCGGGCGACACGGTGCTCATCAAGGTGCGTCGCGCAGCCGACGTGGTCGAGCTCACGGCGGTGCTGGGCAAGAGACAATAGGTGGTTATCGAGGAACCGGCTGGCCGGGCTGGCAGCCGGGGAGAGCACGATTACGCGGCGCCTCCAAGCCTGCGCCTGCGGCCTCACAGGTCGTCGGTCTGCCGGCCGCGGCGGTGTTCCGATCTGATCCGGCCGCGCGCCTGGAGCTCGGGAAAGTAGTAGACGATGACGCCGCTCTCGGGCTCGTTGCCTACGTCGACGTAGCCGCTGGCAACCATCTCGCGTAGCAACTGCTCCGCCTCTTGAAACGAGTAACCCGTGATCATCGCGGCCTGAGTGACGGTGAGGCTGCCCCCCTCCCGCATCGCCGCATCGAGGAGCAGCTGTTGTGGCGTACGGCTGGGCGGATTGCTGCGCTCGAGCGAGCGGCGCGCGCGCGCTTCCTCCAACAGATTGGCCTCGTCGACCTGGCGCCGCATGGTGATCAGATCGTAGATCTGGCCGAAGCCGAACACGCCCCAGGTGAAGAGCCAGACGAAGCCGGTTCCGTATTTACCCATGTACAGACGGTGCAGGCCGGCGAAGCCGAACAACCAGCCCGCCCACAGGCCATACGCTATGCCTTCCTTGAACCTCTTTTCGCCTTCTTCCATGCTGGCTCGCAGTCTCGCCGGTTGGGCCTAGCTCGCAGCGATCGCCTGAACGCCGGTGTCCCCACTATTATAGACGGAGCTGGGCCGGGCTGGAGTTTCAGCGATGGGGGGCCCAACCCGTTGCAAGCTAAGCCGTGTCATCGCCTATCTCAAGGTCTTGGACCGAGTTTCGACTGGAGGCTTCGGCTATGAAATCGATCCCGCTGATCGCGCTCTGCACGCTGACGCTTGTCGGCTGTGCCGGCGGTCACAT
>JASFLD010000148.1:0-8743 GCA_050118275.1 Gemmatimonadales bacterium | reverse complement strand
TACTACCGCGAGGGGCTGGCGCTGAAGCAACGCGTACTCGGACCGGACGACCCCGCCGTGGCCAACGCCATGTTGCACCTCGGCGATTTGCTTCGCGAGCACAAGGGCGAGAGCGACGAGGCCGAAGCCCTTTACCGGTCGGCCCTGGCGATCCAGCGCCGGACGCTGGGCGACGATCACCTCGCGATGGTTCACACTCTCGGTAGTCTCGCCTCGCTGTTCGCGGAGCGCGGCGACATCGCGACGGCCGAGTCGCTGCAATACGAAGTGCTGGCGCTGCAGACGAAGGTGTTGGGGACCGAGCATCCGGCGGTCGCCGGCACACTGGGCGCATTGGGCGACCTGCTGTCGGAGCACGGCCGTTACGATGAGGCCGAACCGTTGATCGAGCGGGCCCTCGGCATCTATCGGAGGACACTCGGTGATCGGCACTACGCCGTCGCCAGCACGCTCGGTCAACTGGCGAAGCTCCACATGTTGAGGGGCGACTACGCCACGGCCGAGCGCCTGTACCGTGACGTTCTCGAGCGACGGCTCCGCGCCGTTGGGCCCGAGCACTCGCTCGTCGCGCTCGACAAGGCCAACCTGGCCGATCTGCTGACGCGGCGCGGTCAATACGACGAGTCCGAGCGCCTGCTCGAGGAGGCGCTGGCCAATCTCCGCACCGACCACACCGACGACCACGTCAACGTGCGGCGCGTATTCCGCGGACTAGCTCAACTGTACGAGGCCTGGGGCAAACCGCAGGAGGCGGAGCGCTACCAGCGGCTCGCCCGCGGGCAGTCAGAGCGCTAGCGCGAGTCAGCACAGTGCCGCACTCCTCCTCCAGACATTATTTGCTGACTCCCATCGGCTCGGCTGGCGACGTGCTGCCGTTCCTCGGGATCGGCCGCGAGCTGCGGCGGCGAAGTCAACGCGTGACGCTCGTCGCCAGCGAGCCGTTTCGCGAGTCCGCTCAGCGCGCCGGCCTGGACTTCGTCGCTTGCTGGGCTCAGGACGTCGTCGACGACGTGATTCAGAATCCAGACCTCTGGCATCCGCGCCGCGGTCTGAACGTCGTGCTGGGCGCGGTGGCCGCCAGCCTGCGCGAGAGCTACGACGCCCTGTCCGAACTTTACGAGCCGGGACGGACGGTGCTTGTCGGGCACACCCTTTCATTCGCGACGCGCTCATTCGAGGAGAAGCACGCATGTCCAGCGGCGACTCTGCACCTGGCGCCGAGTCTGCTGCGCTCGATCCACCGCATGCCCGCTGTCCCGCCGAGCCGTGACATCTCGCGGCTGCCGCGTTGGGCGAAGCGGGCCTTCTGGTGGTTGGTCGACCGCGTCTTCATCGACCCCAGGATCCTCCCGGCCCTCAACACCTGGCGCGCCGAACTCGACCTGCCGCCCGTCCACCGCCCCTTTGACTCGTGGCTTCACTCTCCCCAGACGACGCTCGGACTCTTCCCGGAATGGTTCGGGCCGCCGCAACCCGATTGGCCGTCGCAGGTCCGTCTGACGGGATTTCCTGTTGACGGCGAGGCAAGTTCCGCCTCGTTGTCGCCGGACATCATCGAGTTCCTGTCCGCCGGGCCGCCGCCCGTCGTGTTCACGCCGGGATCGGCCAACCGGCAGGCGCCGCGCTTCTTCAGCGCCGCCGTCGAGGCCGCGGCGGCTCTCGGTCAGCGAGCCATCCTGCTCACGCGCTACGCCGAGCATCTGCCGGCCAG
Source organism: Gemmatimonadales bacterium (assembly GCA_050118275.1). Lineage (GTDB taxonomy): Bacteria > Gemmatimonadota > Gemmatimonadetes > Palauibacterales > KS3-K002 > JASFMO01. The sequence continues at coordinate 7,032 of JASFLD010000148.1, read as the reverse complement.
GCTTCCGGGCTTCGTCCTTCACGTCCCTTGGGTCTCGCTGTCGCGTCTCTTGCCGTCCTGCGCGGCCATCGTGCACCACGCAGGCATCGGGACCTGCGCCCAAGGTCTGGAGGCCGGCATCCCACAGTTGGTGATGCCCATGGGCTTCGACCAACCGGACAACGCGGTGCGGCTTCAGCGACTCGGCGTCGGCGCTCTTATACCACCGCGCCGGTTCACGGCGCGACGCGTGGCGCGAACTCTGGCGGCACTAACCGAGGAGCCCGCCGTGACCGCGCGCTGCCGGCAGCTGCGACAGGAGGCCGGCAGCTATGACGGGATTGGGCGGACCTGCGACATCCTGGAGTCTCTGGGTTCATGATCGTTCCCGCCGACCGCCCCTACATCATTCGTCACTCGACATTCGACATTCGACATTCGACCGGCACTGGCGTTCTCCCCCTCGTCTGACATATTTCTCGGCTGTGACTGATCTCGTGCAGCGCCTCGAACGCGGCCTCGCCGGCCGCTATTCGGTCGAACGGGAACTCGGCAAGGGCGGTATGGCGATCGTGTACCTGGCACACGATCAACGCCACGATCGCAAGGTCGCCCTCAAGGTCCTGCGACCCGAACTCGCGTCGGACATAGGGCCCGACCGCTTTCTGCGTGAGATCAAGCTGGCCGCCGGGCTCACCCATCCTCACATCCTGCCGCTGTACGACTCAGGCGAAACCGACGGTCTCCTTTTCTATGTGATGCCGAACATGGAGGGGAATTCGCTGCGCGAGCACCTCGACGCGAAGCGACAGCTGCCGCTGGACGAGGCGCTGAAGATCGCACGGGAAGTCGCCTCGGCTCTCGATTACGCGCACCGCAACAACGTCGTGCACCGTGACATCAAGCCGGAGAACATTCTGCTGCACGACGGCTCGGCGATGGTGGCCGACTTCGGCATCGGCAAGGCGCTATCCGAGGTGGAAGGCGCGATAACGCAAACCGGCATGATGTTGGGAACGCCGGCCTACATCAGCCCCGAGCAGGCCGCGGGCGAGCCGGACGTCGATGGCCGCGCCGATCTTTACAGCCTGGGCTGCGTGCTGTACGAGATGTTGGTCGGCGAGCCGCCGTTCACCGGGCCGAACGCTCAGGCGATCATCACCAAGCGATTCATCTCTCCGATACCCAAAGTGCGGACGATACGAGACGTGCCAGAAGTCATCGACGATGTCACGACTCGCGCCCTCGCCCGTACTCCCGTCGATCGGTTCCCGTCGGCGGCCGAGTTTGCCGAGATTCTGCTGACGATTCAGACCGGTGGCGCGACACCGCCGGACGGCATGGCCAGTTTCGCCAAGCCGGGACCGCCGAGGCAATCGATCGCCGTCGTGCCGCTCGCCAACATGAGCGCCGATCCCGAGAACGAGTATTTCAGTGACGGGATGACCGAGGAGGTCATCAACGCGCTGGCCAAGCTGCCGGGAGTCCAGGTCGCCTCGCGCACCTCGTGCTTCGCGTTCAAGGGAAAAGACGTCGACGTCCGTCAGGTCGGTGAAAAGCTGGGCGTGGCCCATGTGCTCGAGGGGAGCGTCCGGAAGGTCGGTAACCGTATCCGGCTAACGGCCCAGCTGATCGACGTGGCGAACGGCTATCACCTCTGGTCCGAGACGTACGACCGGCAACTCGAGGACGTATTCGCGATCCAAGACGAGATATCCAGAGCCATCGTCGACGCGCTCAAGGTGCGGCTCGTCGGCGAGTCGCAGCAGATCGTCGCGCCCTCGACCGAGGACATTCAGGCCTACAACCTCTACCTCAAAGGGCGGTTCTTCTATCACAAGTACTCCGAGTCGGAGTACTTCAGGAAGGCGCTCGAGTTTTTCGAACAGGCATTGAAGAAAGATCCCGAGTTCGCGCGCGCTTATTCCGGAATAGCCGACGTCTGGACGGCTCTGGCCGACGATTGGGTCGCCCCCGATGAAGCCTATCCCCGGGCCGAGGAGACGGCGAAACGGGCTCTGGAGCTCGAGCCCACCCTGGCCGAGGCCTTCGCCGCCTTGGGGAAAGTCAGGGGCTGGTACAACTGGGATTTCGCGGCCGCCGAGCGCGACCTCCGCCAAGCGGTCAAGCTCAATCCCAACTACGCCGAGGCTCACTTTGCGCTCGGTAGCGTGCTCCCCTCCATAGGGCAACTCGACGAAGCGATCGACGTGCTGCGCAAGGCGCTCGTCCTGGACCCGTTGGCCCCGCACCACGGCCGTTGGCTCGCTCGCATGCTGCGCTACCGGGGAGACTACGACGCCTCCATCCAGCAGAGCCAAAGGACGCTGGAGATCGACCCCACTTATTTCCAGGCGCAACTCGACATCGGCTCAGCCTACCTCGGGCAGGGGCAGCCGGCGGAAGCGCTGGAGTGGTACCGCAGGAGCCAATCGCTGACATCCTCCGTCCGCTCCTACGATAGCTATATCGTCTGCGCGCTGGCGGCGCTGGGCGAACAGGAGGAGGCGAACGCAATCATGGAACGCCTGGAGGAGGAAGCTAAACAGAGCTACGTCCGGGCGGAGATCATGGCGATGGGCTACGCCGCACTCGGCGCCCTCGACAAAGCCTTCGCCCGGCTCGACGAGGCATTCGAAGCGCGTTCGGCCGGACTGGTCTACCTACACCTCGATCCCGGTTACGAGCCGCTGCGCTCCGATCCACGCTTCACCGCGCTAGTCGACAAGCTGGGACTCCGCTAGCGAATATCGAACACCGACTATCGAGCTTCCAATGTCCAGGTGAGCAAACACTTCATCATTCATCATTCCCTGTTCGCTATTCGATATTCCCAAAGGTCAGCCCCTGCGCCAGCGGCAGTTCGGTGCTCCAGTTGATCGTGTTCGTCTGCCGCCGCATGTAAGCCTTCCAAGCGTCCGAGCCCGACTCGCGGCCGCCGCCCGTCTCCTTCTCTCCTCCGAAGGCTCCCCCGATCTCGGCGCCGCTCGTCCCGATGTTGACGTTGGCGATCCCGCAGTCGCTGCCGCGACTCGAGAGGAAGGTCTCAGTCTCGCGGACGTTCTCGCTGAAGATCGCCGAGGAAAGACCCTGCGGCACGCCATTGTGCAGAGCGACCGCTTCCTCGATCTCGTCGACGGCCTGCTTCGGCGTCGCCGAGCGGCTGCCGTATCCTAGGATATAGAGGATCGGCGCGAACGTCTCCTCCTGAACGATCTCGTAATCGTTCTTCGCCGCCGCGATGCAGGGCCGCACGTAGTGCCCGCCCGGGTAGTCGGGACCGTCCAACGGCTCACCGCCGTATAGGATCTCTCCCCCCTCTTCCTTCACACGCTCGATGGCGTTCTGCAGGTCCTGCACGGCGGACCGGGTCACCAGCGGGCCCATGAGCGTGTCGCGGTCCCGCGGGTCACCGATCGGGATCCCCTTGTACGCCTCGATCAAGCGGGTCACGAGCTCGTCCCTCAGCGACTCGTGAACGATGATCCGTCTCGTGCTCGTGCAGCGCTGGCCGGCCGTGCCGACGGCGCCGAACAGGATCGTGCGGATCGCCATCTCCAGGTTCCCGCTGGGCGTCACGATGATCGCGTTGTTTCCACCCAACTCCAAAATCGTGCGGCCCAGCCGCTTGCCCACCACCGAGCCGACCCGGTAGCCCATCTGGCAACTGCCGGTCGCCGAGACCAACGGGATCCTCCGATCGTGCAGTAGCCGATCGCCCACTGTCGAACCCTTGCCGACCACCAGAGAGAAGATCGCCGGGTCGACGCCGTTCTCCTGCGCCACCTGCGCCGCAATCTTCGTGCAGGCTATGGCGGTCAATGGCGTCTGGCTGGACGGCTTCCACAGCACACTGTCACCGCAGACCGTTGCCAGCGCCGTGTTCCAACTCCAGACCGCCACCGGGAAGTTGAACGCCGTGATGACGCCGACGACGCCCAGCGGGTGCCACTGCTCGAACATACGGTGATCCGGCCGCTCGGATTGCATGGTCAGGCCGTACAGCTGACGCGACAGCCCGACGGCGAAATCACAGATATCGACCATCTCCTGGACTTCGCCCTCGCCTTCGGCGATGATCTTCGCCATTTCCAGCGTGACCAGTTGGCCCAGATCGCTCTTGGCCACGCGCAGCCGATTCCCCAGCTGGCGAACCAGGTCGCCGCGCTTCGGCGCCGGTACCGTTCGCCACTCGAGGAACGCCGCATGCGCCCGATCGACGATCCGATCGTACTCATCCTCCGTGACCTGCTGTACGCTGGCGAGCCGTGACCCGTCGATGGGTGTGATGACCTCCAGCTCGGGTCCCGAACCGACCCACTCTCCGCCGAAGCCGCCCGGGTTGATATCCTCGATACCGAGTCGCTGAAGAAAATCCGTCGCTTTCGCCATAGCGGTTACCTGCCCATCCATGCCGGGTTTGAGAGATGCGTCGGAACGATTGGAGCCATTGGACCGCAACCGGGATTCTACAATGGCCGGGTCGCCCGGGCCAGCCGTGGCGAACCGTTGATGATCGACTACTGTCCCGTACCGTACCGCTGGAGATAGGCCCGCAGATCGCCGACGTCGTATCGTCCGTTCTGATTGTTCAGCTCATCCAGATAGGCCTGCTCCGCCTCGCTCAGCGGATTCGCGCTGTCATGCAGCAGCGGGCCCAACAATCGCGATAACGAGACACGGGTGGTCGAGACCAGGAGTCGCGCCTCGCCCCCCTCGAGCCGGATCTCGTAGATGTTGACACCCGACTCGTCACCCAGCCCGGCGTCCAATCGGGACGACGGGACCGTCAGCGACGTGAGACTTCCCGTGCCCGAGACCCCGAACGCATCGCCCGCCACCCCGCGGTCGCCGCCCTCGGCATGCGTCTCGACCAGCGCGCTGTCGCCGTCCGCCTCCAATAGCATGACCCGATACAGCGGCAAGCAGTCCGCGCAGGGCCGCCAGGGAATGGTGTCATTGACGCGATGGACCAAGACGCCCGCCGCCGGCAGATCGGCATCGAAGCCCGTCCGGTCCCGATACTCTATCAGTAACCGTTCAGCGTTCCCCAGCGGCACCTCGAGGATCCGGCCGCTGGTTTGCACGGCCGGCAGCGCGTACTCGGTCAACTCGGTCGCGCCGACCTCGTCGATGCGATCGAGCCACCCCATCTGCCGCTTCTCCCAGGCGCCCATGTGCGTGGGACGCTTCCACTCGGCGTGCGGCTCATCCACACGGCCGCACCCCCAGGAGCCCGCCGCCATCAGCGACCAACACCCCTCGACCCAACGGCGTTGCTCCGGCAGCAGCCCGTCGATCGGATGATAGAGATCCGGCAACCCCAGCAGGTGGCCCAATTCGTGGGCGATCGTCGTGACGGGAGCCGGGCCCGTCCCCGAGCAGTCCACGATGCTCTGGATGAAATAGGGGTCGATCCGTACCGGCGTTCCGTCCGGCCGCAGATCGTCGGTCTCGAACGCCTGACCCGACGCCGCGCCGATCGTCCAGAAGTGCGGCCATATGCCGGGACCGCCACACGATGCCGCTATCTCCAAGAAGTAAAAGGCGATGGCATCGACTATCCCGTTGTCGTCGCCGCTGTTCGGGATGTTGTCCGGCCCGTCGTTGTCGTATTGCCCGAAATCGATCGCCGGATCGTTCAATGCCAGTGCCTCGATCAGGTACTCGCCGATCCGCGCGTCTCCGCCCAGGCCCCACTGGCTGCCAACCACCTCCTCCCGCGTCAGGCTGGTCCGCACCCAAGGCGTCGCAGCACCCGCGATGTTCAGACGACCGCCCGAGACTTCCGCGTAGTATTCCCGCAGCGTCCCCTCCGGCGCCGGACCGGCGAACAACACCTGGCCCAGAGCCTCCGCCGCGACCTGCGGCTCCGGCGAGTCGGCGAACAGCGCCGGTACGGCAACGAGCGGCAGGTCGCCGGCCAATGACCGCCCCCCGGCAACGGCGCGCTCCGCCCGGGCCACCCAACCGCCGATCGTCCAGAGCGCTTGCGGCGCCTGAACCGAGTACTGGATGATCGACGCCGGGACGGGACGAGGCGCGTACCCGGGAGGCGGAAGCTCCACGTATTGAGCGCCCGCAGGCCGGGAAATCGAAAGCGCCAGGCCCGCCGTGAGTGCGGCGATCCGTCGCCAGGCGCCGCTCACGGCCCCACTCCAGGCAACGGAACGATCTCGACCTCGTAGCCCGCCAGGCCGGTCCGGAGCCGATTGGCCCCATCGGCAACCTCGATCACATCCAGGCGCGGCGGCCGGTTCACGTCCGCAACGCTCATCCTGAACCGGATCTCGCCCGCCGGGTCGCGCAGCACGACGACCCGGTCCTCACCCGCCTCGCGCCAGTGATAGACCTTCAAGGGTGACTCAGCCGTCACCTGGACAATTCCGGCCTCGCCGGTCGCCAGCACGGCGCCGCCCTCGGCGCCGTTGGGCGAGACGAGCGTCACGGCCACTTCGCCGGGCACCGGTGCCGGTCCGGGCGGCGAGTCGTCGCACGCCGAGCCTGCAAGCAAGATGGCCACACCGGCCAGGAGGGCGCGATTCACTTGCATCCCGCCTCGACTCGACCGGGTTCGCGCGTCTGCGCCCATCATCCTCCTCCAGTCCTCGACGACATACTCATGCCGGTGCCGGTCACCCGGGAGCGCGGCCCTCAGCGGGCCGCGGCATCGGCGGCTTCCTCGGTCTCGAACAGACGGCCCGTCTCCAACTCCATCACGATGCGATCGGCGGCGTAGACGTGATCCAGCGCCGCTCGAATCGCTCGCGCATCCACCATGATATTCCGTCCGCGCTCGGGCAGATAGATGAAATCGCGCGACAGGCCTTCGATGTTCCGATCGAAGTTCAGTCCGACCAGCTCCAGCTGCGGCGTGACGGCCGGGGAACCCGAATTTCCTCCGTACGTGTCGGCGGTCGAGATGAAGTTCAGCGGCGTGCGAAGCGGCAGTCCCGTCGGCGGTCTCCGCCACCGCGCCGGCAGATCCCACTCGCTGTCCGGGCCGTGCGAGCTGTACCGATCGTAGAGACCGAAGAACGTGGTGTAGGGCGG
>JASFLD010000147.1:0-8796 GCA_050118275.1 Gemmatimonadales bacterium | reverse complement strand
ATCTTGATGAACGGGGATCAGGCGGCGCCGTAGTAGCCAGGACTTAGTAGGTGTCCCAAGGCGCATGTGGATCTAGCCGTGAATCGCTTCAGTGATGGGCGGACTAGCGATCTTTGACTCCAAGATGATGACGTGGTGAAACGCTCGACCTTGTATCTAACCGCCGTCGCCGTTGGCTTCGTGTCGCTTATCGGCGCGCTGGTGGCAAGCAGTCTGATGCGCTCGGTACCGCCGGGTTACCCACCCACGGAGCCGGCTGCTAGCGAGGTGGGCGAACATCAAGTCGGTCCGCGCGAGTACACGGTCGAAGCTACTGACCACGAACGCTGGGTCTATTTCGACTTCTCCCGCGGATCGGTGGTGGAAGTGGAATCGCCGGGCTCGCTGGACTGGGATCTTGCTTTCCGCCGCCACCGGATGATCACGAACGGTGGAGCCACCAATCCGCGGGGCCAAGCTGGCGTCCTGGACATCGGTACCGCAGAACTCGATGCGGGATTGACGGTGCCCGAGGACGGATACGTCACCGACGAGCGCCCGGCTGAGGAGTCGCGCAACCGGGCCCTCGAGCGTTGGTACGACTACAGCTGGATATCGCATGTTCTGCGACCGGCGCACCGGGTCTACGCTCTCCGTACGGCGGATGGCAAGTACGCCGCATTGAGATTTCTGGGTTACTACTGTCCCGGCGGTCGCCCCGGCTGTGTGACCTTCCGCTATCTGTACGGAGGAGACGGCAGCCGCCGCCTGGGTAAGGCGGCGGCGTCTCGAGCCGAGACGAACGACTGAAACGCCGATGGATTGGCGGTGGGGTGTGGAAGGGCCTGCCCGGTGTCGTGCGCTTGCGCGGCCGACCAGAATTAGTATCCTTTTGCCGCCAAACCACACTGGCTTCTGGCTGAATCGAGTGGGGGAGAAGTGACTCGTCGGAGTGATAGATGGAAGAGCCCCCGGTGGCTCCTCCTCGGTCTCAACGGTCTGGTATTTCTGATAATTGGTCTGACGCTGGCAGGCTGCGGCGGCGACTATCCGCAGAGCACCATCGACACGGTGACGGGGGACTTCGGTACCGCCATCGGGCGCCTGTATCGCACCATCTTCTGGTGGACGATGGTGATTCTTGCTGTGGTCTGGGGGGTGCTGGCTTATGTGCTCTTGCGTTTCCGGGAGCGTGAGGACGGGCCGGAGCCGAAGAAGATCAAGGGTCATCTCGGTCTCGAGATCGGCTGGACGTTGGGGGCGGCGGTCATCGTCATTCTGATCACCGTTCCTACGATCCAGACGGTGTTCCGAACCCAGCTGGGCTCGGCCGAGGATGCGTTGGTGGTGGAGGTGGTCGGGCATCAGTGGTGGTGGGAGATGCGGTATCTGGAGCAGCAGGTGGTAACGGCAAACGAGCTCCACCTGCCTGTGAGCCGACCGGTGGAGCTGCAGCTCCGATCCGCCGACGTCATTCATTCCTTTTGGGTGCCGCGGCTTGGGGGGAAGCGCGATCTGAATCCATGGGTTCGCAAGCCGGACGGCTCGGGGCCCCGCTTCAATCGGCTCAATTTCACCGTTGATGAGCCGGGCGTCTACCACGGCCAGTGCGCCGAGTTCTGCGGACCGTCGCACGCGCTCATGGGTCTGCGGGTGGTCGTCGAACCGGAGGCCGGATTCGAGGCTTGGGTGCGCGCCATGCAGAACCCTGCACCTACCGATTCTGGCACGCTCGCCGACACCGGCCGGCAGGTGTTCATGGGGAGCACGTGCGTCGCCTGTCACTCCATCGCGGGAACGGCGGCGCAGGGCACGCTCGGCCCCAACCTCACGCGTCTTGGGGCACGCTCCACCATAGGCGCCGGGCTGCTGGAAAACACGCGCGAGAATCTGATCGCTTGGATCCGCGACCCGTCTCGTTTCAAGCCGGAAGTGAAGATGCCGGGGGTGGCTGCGGGTGGTGGTGGTCTGCCGCCTACGGGACTGTCGGAGGAGCAGCTAGAGGCGGTTGCAACATACCTATCCAGCTTGCGGTAGCGGGCCGCGGTCACCCATCGACGTAGGTTTTTGGAATGGTCGAACGGAAGGGTACGAAAGAGAAGAAGTCCGATCGTGAGTCGGAAGGGCACGGCTCGGCGGTGGATCTCTATCGCGATCCACGGGGATTCTGGCATACGGTCTGGAGCTGGATCACCACGGTAGATCACAAGCGGATCGGCGTGATGTATGCGACTGCCGCCATGCTCTTCATGGTGATCGGTGGCATCGAAGCGCTGCTGATCCGGGTTCAGCTCGCGGTGCCCGACAACGACTTCCTGAGCGCGGAAACGTACAACCAGCTGTTCACGATGCATGGCACGACGATGATCTTCTTGGTCGCCATGCCGCTCGCCGTAGCGTTCTTCAACTACATCGTGCCGTTGCAGCTCGGGGCACGGGATGTCGCCTTCCCGCGTCTCAATGCGTTGTCTTTCTGGGTCTTTTTCTTTGGTGGGCTGTTCCTGAACTCGAGCTTTCTCTTCGGTGCGGCGCCCAACACCAGCTGGGTCGGTTACGCCAACCTGACGTCGACGCAGTTCTCACCGGGAGTGAATGTGGACTTCTGGGTGCTCGGGCTATCGATCGTCGGTATCAGTTCGCTGATCGGAGGCATCAATTTCATCACCACGATCGTCAATTTGCGGGCTCCGGGAATGTCGCTGATGCGCATGCCGCTATTCACTTGGATGACGTTTGTTACCAGCTGGATCCTGGTGACGGCGATCCCGGTGATAGCGGTGGCGCTGATCTTTCTCGCGTTCGACCGATTCTTTGGTGGGAACTTCTTCGTTCCGACCGCGGGCGGCGATCCAATACTCTGGCAGCATCTGTTTTGGATTTTCGGGCATCCGGAGGTCTACATACTGGTCCTGCCGTCTTTCGGGATCATCTCGGAGGTCGTCCCGACCTTTTCGCGCAAGCCGTTGTTCGGGTATCCGATCGTCGTGTATGCAGGCGTACTCATCGGCTTCATCGGTTGGGGTGTGTGGAGCCACCATATGTTCACAACTGGTTTGGGGCCGATCGCGGACTCGTTCTTCGTCGCCAGCACGATGATCATCGCGATTCCGACGGGTGTGAAGATCTTCAATTGGCTGGCAACGATGTGGGGCGGATCGATTCGATTCACCAGCGCCATGCTGTTTGCCATTGGACTCCTCGCCATCTTCACCATCGGAGGGCTGTCGGGCATCATGCATGCCTCCGCGCCGGTGGACCTGCAGCAGCACGATTCCTACTTCGTGGTCGCTCACTTCCACTACACGATCGTTGGGGGCGCGATCACCGGGTTGTTCGCCGGTTTCTACTACTGGTACCCCAAGGTGACCGGCCGGATGTTGAGCGAAACACTGGGGAAATGGCATTTCTGGACGTTCATCATCGGTTTTAACCTGACGTTCTTCCCCATGCACTTCAGCGGATTGTTCGGGATGCCGCGCCGGATCTTCACCTATCCTGCGGAGCTCAATGTCGGTGACTTCAACATGGCGTCCACGGTTGGCGCGTTCGTCTTCGCGGTGAGCACGCTGCTGTTTCTCATCAACCTGGTACGGAGTGCCCGCAAGGGGGTGCCCGCTGCGGCCAACCCGTGGGATGCACCGACACTCGAGTGGTCGATCCCGTCGCCGCCGCCGCACTACAACTTCGCCGAGATACCGAAGGTGACCAGTCGAGATCCGCTATGGACTCGATCCGCCCAAGAGGTGCAAGCGATGGCGACAGGGGAGGCGGAGCCGCACATGCCCTCGCCATCGGCCTGGCCTGTTCTCACGGCCCTGGCGATGAGTACAACGTGGATACTGGTAATGACCGGAGTCTGGTGGGTGCCACTGATCGGTCTCGCGCTGACCGCGACCTGTGTGTACGGCTGGGCATTCCAACCGGCCTTCCGCCCGCAGGCGACGTGAGGGATCAATGGAAAGCGTAGCGCATCATCCGCCCACCGCCACCGGGCTCGACAATCGAAAGCTGGGCTTCTGGACATTCATCGGGTCAGAAACCCTGTTCTTCGGCAGTCTCATTTCCACGTACATGGTTTACAAGGGTGCCGCCGTCGCGGGTCCCTATCCCCATGAGGTGCTCAATATTCCCTTGACCAGCGTTAGCACGTTCGTCCTGCTGACCAGCTCGCTGGCGATGGTGCTGGCGCTTCACGCGGTACACCACGGGAACCGGGCCGGCACTCTGATCTGGCTGCTGGGCACGGCGTTGGGCGGCTTGATCTTCGTGGGGTTCCAAGCTTACGAGTTCACCCATTTCGTGCACGAGGGCCTCACGATCCAGGCGAATGTGTTTGGGTCCTCGTTCTTCGTCTTGACGGGTTTCCACGGAGCTCACGTCTCGGTGGGCGTGCTGTGGCTGCTGACCCTGTCGGTTTTGACGATCCGAGGGAAGATCGGACGAGAGGACGCGCTCAAGGTCGAGATCGCTGGTTTGTACTGGCATTTCGTGGACGTCGTCTGGATCGTGATCTTCACTCTGATCTATCTGATTCCGTAACGGAGGAGACATGACGCTAGCAACGGGATCTGGGAGTGCGACGGATTCGGGCCGCGGGACGCCGGAGTCCGCCGGTCACCCCACCTGGAGATTCTATGTGATGGTGGGACTGATCCTCACCGCCATCACGGCCGCTGAGGTCGCCGTGTTCTACATCCCTGCGATGCACAGCGTGCTCGTTCCCCTGTTGCTGACGCTCTCCAGCGGAAAGTTCGCGCTCGTGGTCATGTTCTACATGCATTTGAGGTTCGACAGCCCGGTCTTCAGCGGTGTTTTCATGGCGCCTTTGGCGCTTGCGATACTCGTCATCGTCGCGCTCGTCATCTTGTTTCACGTCTTCCCCCACGGCATCGAACCGCTAGCGGGCTGAGGCGCCCTTCGCCTAGGGAAGCGCGTCGCCCGGCCTCTCTTCCGATTGATACCAGCGGAAAAACAGGATCGTGATCGCGGTCCAGAAGATCGCTGCCCCACCGACTTTCATCAGTAGACCCGCGATCTGCTGGTCCACGCGAGTCGGAATACCGCTTATCGGCGGGGCCAGCTCGTAAGTTGCGTAGAGAGGCATCTCGGCAAACGTGAGCCATGCGAATGCGGGGGTGTTGAGGATGGTGGCGAGGATCAGATAGCCGACTTTGTACAGATAGTTGAAGCCCGGACGCTCGGGTTCTGGCGCCACCAGCGGCCACCAGAGGACCAGGCCACTAACCAGCCAGGCCATGTCGAGCATCAGAGATCCCGCCTGTGAGACCATCAGATGGTCCACAACGCCGGGCCAGTGTGTGGTCACCAGCACCACGTTGAAGAAAATGATTGCCAGCAGGGGATGCGTCAGCACGTACAGAGCACGGTGTACGAGATGCCGGCGTCTTATCGCGTCGTAGAACCCCGGCGGCGATCCGTAGAGCAGCAATGGCGGGGCGACGAGGGCGACGAGCAGGAACTGAAGCATATGCGCGCTGGCCAGGTATCCGGCGCCCAGTGCACCGAGCGGCCAGTCCAGTGCGACCCAGAGTGTGAGCGCGCCCGCGAAAAACACGATACTTCGCTGTCGGCGCTCCTGGGCGGCCGTTGAACGGGTTTCCAGTCGGCGCGCCAGCAGCCAGCGGCCGACAAGCAAGCCCGCCACGAAGACCCAAACGCCGGGATAAAGCCGCCAGTCCCAATTCCAGGCCGCCGTCTGTGCCGAACACCACCACTGCATGAGCCGTATATCCTTGGGTCGTGCTTCACGCGTCCCTGGGCCGTGCCCGAGTGGCCCCGGGGATCAGGGGCGGTCCACCTCACTCGGAGGCGTTATATCGTATTCCTCGTCGACAAGGGTCTCCAGCCTGAAGATCGTTTTGAGCTCCGGGTGGGCCCGCCACAAGTAGTACGCCATCGCCGACGTGGCCAGCAGCGTCCCAATGCCGACGGAAAGCCACCCGATCGCGCCCAACACCCATTCCGCGAAGACGGCGAGCATTCCCAAGAAGAACGCGATGGAAGTCGCAAAGATGAGCAAGCCCGCCAGCAAGATGGCAGGGAATTTCTCGGCCTGTGCGACCAGCGCCGCCGCCGCCACGCCCACGAGCACGAATGCACCGAAGTGAATGATGGAGTAACCGCCTACCGTGAAGAATGAGATCTCCACCTGTGTGGCACTGGCGACGCGCAGCAATACGGCCGAGCCCAGGGCGCCTGGGGTGAACAGGACTTCCCCGCGGATCAGGTCGATGATGAAGAACCAGACGGCGACCACAGCGGCTCCAATCACCCCCACGTGGATGCCTTCACGGACGATGCGGTGCCTTGCCAACGCGCCGATCCAGCTGGGCGACTTAATCCCCATAGCGAGCTGGAGGTAAAGCATGATCGCCATCCCGGCGAGAACGTTGCCGGACAATACCTGTGGCCAGCCGAGCTCCTCCATCACGTTCAGTCCCGTCAGGGCTAGGCCGAGGTAGAAGACGAGGTCGAAGAGCACGAAACCGAGGATGGCGCCGAGGAGGAGTGAAGGGCATGTTTCGAGGCGGGCCATCAGCGTGGCAGCCGCGACCCCTACCACCAAGAAGGCCGCGTAGTGCAACAGGCTATACACCCCGATCATGGCCAGAGACTCCTCCGCCCCCTCCACGTGGGCCAACGTGCGGGATAGGAACGACGCCGTATAGAGCGGGTGGCCCTGAAGGGCGTCGAAGACGGAGAACCATATCGCCAGGATCGTCGCGCCGATCAGACCGGCAATCAAACCGCGGCTCACTATGGTTTTTCCTGACATAGAGCCTACCTCCTCGGTCGCAGCCAAGGTTCTCCTCGACACGGGTGACTGTCGATCCAACGCTAGAGTCCGGACTCCTGCTCCTGGTCCAATCGGGCCAGCAGGCCACGGTGCTGATACCAGAGATAGCCACCCAGCGCGGCCGCCCAGGTGAGGTTGGCGACGACGATCGACCACCACGGGACCAAATGGGCGATCTCGGCACCGACGATTCCTATCGCGAGCAGGCTGAACAAGAAGCCGGCGAAGAAGACGAACAGCACGAAGTACCAGATGAAGTGGTGGCGCTCCGTCTCGAAGAGAAGCCAGGCGGCGACGGTCCCCGCCGCCAGCGATAGTGCCAGATGAATTCCGTTGTACGCCAATACGGGTCCGGGCGCGATGACCAATGTCGCGGGGTCTTCCAGGCCGTAGAACAGCGTCGTTCCCAGGGCCGCCGCGGTATGGAAGATCGGCCGTCCCGAAAACAGGTTGGCGAGGGAGACAAAAGCGACCACCGCGGCATAGCCGACGAATCCGGCCACCAAGCCCTGCGTCAATACTTGTGCGCGCTCTGGTTTCATCGGTCCAGTTCAGACGTGGGTTGATCGACCCGGGACGAAGAACGCCGGACGCCCGACAGCGAGGCGCTCGCGGCAATGGCATTCGGCGCAGCCATGCGCGAATCCTCCCTGTGGAGCCCGGCTCCGCAGGTCGATGGTGAGGCGTGAGGGACCATTAGCAAAACAACCTATCCCTGAGCGCGCCATGACGGAAGTGGCCGGAGGGACACTTTACGAAAGGCTGACCGCCAGCTAGCATGCGTATCAAGCGCTGCAGGGGCTGTGTGCTCGAGCGGCAGATCGGCCGGCTGAGAGACCCAATTCGGGAGAAAGCCCGATTGTCGGAAGAGGGGCGGATGTTTCGCAGCCACGTGATCTCTTGGAATTTGACGAAGAAATGCAATCTGCGCTGTGAGCACTGCTACATCAGCGCGGGCCGTATTTCGAAGGCTGAGGCGCGCGATGAGCTGTCCACGGAAGAGTGCTTCGGCGTGATCGATCAGATCTGCGAGGTGAATGCCGAGGCGCTGCTCATCCTGACGGGCGGCGAGCCGCTGCTGCGAAAGGACGTATTCGACATCGCGTCGTACGCGAACTCGAAGGGGATCTGGGTGGTCGTCGGGACCAACGGCGTGCTGGTCAGCGACGAACTGTGTGGGCGGATCATGGCGGCGGGCATCAAGGGCGTCTCGCTGTCGCTGGATTCCCTCGACCGGGAGACGCATGACCGTTTTCGCGGCGTTCAGGGGGCCTGGGACAACACGGTGACCGGATCGGCAGTCCTTAGCCGGCTGGGACTCCCATTCATTATCCAGACCACGATCGCGGAACACAACGCGGATGACATCGTGGAGATCGCCCGGTTCGCGAACGAGCTGGGGGCCCGGGTCTTCAACCTGTATTTCCTGGTGCCCACGGGACGAGGGGCCTACATCAGCGACGTGACACCCCAACGCTATGAGGACATACTCGCCGATCTATTGGGACTTCAGTCCGAGTTCGCTGGCAAGATGCTGGTCAACGCGAAGTGCGCGCCTCACTACCAGCGCGTCCTGTACGAGCACGATCCCGAGTCGCCCTTTCTCAAGACGTTCTCAGCCGGGGCAGGTGGCTGCCCGGCGGGGACTCATTACCTGGGCATCCGGCCGAACGGCGATGTGACCCCTTGTCCTTACCTACCGGTGTATGGGGGTAATCTGCGCGAAAGAGGCTTCAGGGAGATCTGGGAGAAGTCCGAGGTGTTCACCCGGATCCGCGAACGCGGGGAATTAGGGGGGCGCTGCGGCTCTTGTGAGTTCGACCGTCTTTGCGGCGGTTGTCGAGCTCGGGCCTACGGCGCCAAGGGCGACTACATGGCGGAAGATCCGTGGTGCGTGTACCAACCCGGCCAGCATGGGTTCCGCACGATCAGCTTCGATGGGGTCACCACCTATGGTCTCGAGCCGGACTCGAAACTGCCATGGACCGCTGAGGCCTTAG
>JASFLD010000146.1:0-8815 GCA_050118275.1 Gemmatimonadales bacterium | reverse complement strand
TGGCATACTCATGCACCCCGAAGTCTGGGTGGCGAGCGGCCATGTCGAGGGGTTCACGGATCCCTTGATCGAGTGTAAGAACTGCCATCGTCGTTTTCGCGCTGACGACGTGAGCGACCAGTGTCCGATTTGCGGAGTGAAAGATCAATTCACGCCGCCGCGTATGTTCAATCTGATGTTCAAGACCTTCATGGGTCCCGTGGAAGAGGAAGCGGCGCAGATCTACCTTCGGCCGGAGACCGCACAGGGGATCTACATAAACTTCCTCAATGTGCTCAACTCCTCGCGACAGAAGATTCCGTTTGGAATCGCTCAGATAGGCAAGGCTTTCCGAAACGAGATCACACCGGGCAACTTCATTTTTCGGACTCGCGAGTTCGAGCAGATGGAGATGCAGTACTTCGTCAAACCGGGCACCGATAAGCAGTGGTTCGATTATTGGCGAAACGAACGGTTGGAGTGGGTCAAGTCTCTTGGCATCCGACCGGAAAAGCTGCGGCTGCACCAGCACACGCGCGAAGAGCTAGCACACTACGCGTACGACGCGTACGACATCCAGTACGAGTTCTCGTTCGGTTGGCAGGAATTCGAGGGAATCCACAACCGAACCGACTACGATCTTGCCGCCCACCAGCGGCGCTCCGGGAAAAAACTCGAATATTTCGATCAGGCGACGAACGAGCGTTTCGTTCCGTATATCATCGAGACTTCGGGTGGAGTGGATCGCCTGATGCTCGTGCTTCTGGCTGATGCTTATCGAGAGGAAGAGATCGAGGGCGAGACGCGGGTGGTGCTGGGCCTACAGCCGCGACTGGCGCCGACAAAGCTGGCGGTCTTTCCCCTCGTGAAGAAGGATGGAATGCCCGAGGTGGCGAGGAAGATCTTCGATGCGCTGCGCACGCGCTACCCGGCGTTCTACGATGAGTCCGGGTCCATCGGTCGACGCTACCGCAGGCAGGACGAGGCCGGAACCCCATTCTGTGTGACCGTCGACGGCGAAACCCTAAAGGCTGATACGGTCACCGTTCGTGACCGCGACACGCTGAGGCAAGACAGGATCTCGACCGGCAAGTTGGCCGAGTACCTGGACGAGGTCATCGGGTGAGGGTAGCGCTGTGAGGCCGGGACGGCTCCTTTGGTTTGGCGCCGGAGCGGCATTCGGCATTTACCTGATCGACAAAAGGCGGCGGAACCTGGCGGCCGAGCCACGCCCTCTGCGAGACGCTCACGGGCGCGCCATTTCGCCGCGTCTGGTGGAGCTGGCGGGTGGAGAGTGCGTGCCCGTGGTCGATGCCGGCCATGGGCCCGCGATCCTGCTCATACCTGGCCTGTCGGGTGACAGCCAGGTATTCCGACACCAAGTCGCGGCGCTGTCGGCACATTACAGGGTCATCGCGCCGAACCTCCGGTCGGATTTCGACGGCGTCGAACCGCGCTTCGATCGGTTTGCCCACGACATGGCGACGGTCCTGGACGCGTGTGAGGCGCCCTCCGCATGTGTACTCGGCCTCTCGTTCGGCGTTCCGATAGCGGTACGGTTCGCTTCGCTTTATTGCGAGAGAGTCTGGGCGCTGGTCCTGACCAACGGTCTCGCGCGCCTCGACCTGTCTCATGTGGGACTCAATCGGACGCTGCTCATTCCGATCGCCCGCTTCCTGACACGCTTTGCGCCGACCCGCCTGGTGCGAAGGCTGGGGCGTTTTTGGGGGAGCCAGCGTGTGTGGGTCTTCGACCCTTCACCGGGCAACGAGGCGATCATCGACTACGAGCTCGAAGCGCCGCTCCGCTTCCCGCTGTCGATGAGTGGTGCTCGCATGGCCACCTTCAAGGACTGCGATCTCCGGCCGGATCTGCGTCATCTGCAGCATCCGGTGCTGGTGGTGGTGGGCGCCGCCGACACCTATACGCCAATAGGATGGCAGCGGGAAATCGCCGACTTGCTGCCGAACTCGACGTACGTCGAGCTACCGATGGGCGGACATCTCACTTTGATCTCGCACGCTGATACCTTCAACGAGGTGGTGTTGGACTGGCTGAAGGAGCATCGGGAACGCGAACCGCTCTCGAGCCGGTCGCTCTCCGCCGGAACCGCGTGAGGTTCGATCGCTTTGGCTTCCAAGACTGAGGTCTTCGCTTCCCGCTGGGGCATGATGCTGGCCATGCTCGGTATGGCCGTTGGTACAGGCAACATCTGGCGCTTCCCCCGCATCGTCGCCCGCAATGGGGGAGGGAGCTTTCTCGTCGCGTGGGTCGTCTTTTTGCTGCTCTGGTCGATACCGCTGATACTCGTGGAGTTCTCGCTGGGAAAGGCGACTCGGTCGGGGACGGTGGGAGCCTTCGGCAAGCTGATCGGCAAGAAGTTCGCGTGGATGGGTACATGGGTCGGCTGGTGCGCCACGGCCATCATGTTCTACTACAGCGTCGTAATGGGATGGTGTATCCGCCACCTTGTGGCGACGCTGACGGGCGCGATCCCGGGGAGCACACCGGACGCCTTCTGGAACAGTTTCGCCGCCTCACCCGGGGCTCTGCTGACGCACGCCGTTGCCATCGCTTTGGGCGTCGTGGTCGTAGCGCGCGGTGTGCGAGGCATCGAGCGCGTTGCCAGCGTGCTGATTCCAAGCCTGGTCGTTCTCGTGATCGTGCTGGCGGTTCGCGCGATCACGTTGCCGGGTGCCGTCGCAGGGTTGAATTTCCTCTTCACTCCGGAGTGGGGGCAGCTCTTGGATTACCGTGTCTGGCTGGAGGCACTCACGCAGAACGCTTGGGACACGGGAGCCGGCTGGGGACTGATTCTGACGTACGCCGTGTATATGCGCCGGAACGAAGACACATCTCTGAACGCGTTCACGCTCGGCTTTGGCAACAATTCTATGTCCCTGCTGGCCGGGATCATGGTCATCTGTACGGCATTCGCGTTGGCTCCCGATGCGGCACAACAGCTGCAAGGAGTCGGCAACGAGGGACTGACCTTCATCTGGCTGCCGGAACTATTCGGCACCATGCCCGGTGGCCGGTTCTTCATGGCGCTCTTCTTCCTCGCACTGATTTTCGCCGCCTGGACGAGCCTGATCTCGATGATCGAGTTGGCGACGCGTGTCTTGGTGGATGCCGGTGCACACCGAGGACGTGCCATCTGGTGGGTCGGCATAGTGGGTTTCCTCGCCGGTATTCCGAGCGCGCTGGCACTGGGGTTCTTCGCCAACCAGGACACCGTGTGGAGCATCGGCCTCAGGCTGTCCGGTTTCTTCTTCGCGTTCGCCGTCATGAAATTCGGAGTGCGTCGGTTCCGCGAGGAGCTGATCAACCACCCCGGCTCCGATCTGAAGATCGGACGTTGGTGGGAGTGGGCGATCGTGCTGTGCTCGGTCGAGGCCGTCGTTCTCATGGTGTGGTGGTTCGTACAGGCTTGGGGTGGAGATTGGCGAGCGGCCTTCAATCCAATCAGCGCGTTCAGCCTCGGAACCGTTCTACTGCAGTGGGGGCTGGTGCTGATCGTCATCTGGCTCATTAACCCCTGGCTGGCGCGACGCACCGGCGTGACGGACGAGCCGGCGGATCTCGAGACGGGAGCGTCGGAAGTGTGAGAGCTATTGCGCTCGCGGGGCAGGTGCACACTTGATGGGTCGAGCGATGTCCGGCGGCCGGAGGACGCCATACGAGATGTTGTTCGGTGGTGAGGGGCTGGCCGAGAGTCGCTTCGGCGCTGTCCGGGATGAGGCGCGAGAGGCCGGTGTCGACACGGAGAGAAGGGATCGATTCGCGCAGCTGCATGCTGTGAGTGAGCTACTCCGGGATCTGGTGCCGGAGAGCGCGGAGCCGGCTAGCCTCGATCGCTACCTCGAGATCCTGCATCATTGCTTTCGGTTCTGGCACGGAGGCTGTCGTTACTATGCCTTCGACGAGGCGGCCGTGCGTTCGATCATCGGCGATGCTCCAGACCTGACGGACTGGTCACCGCGCACGGATCATCCCGCGCTGTACGTCGAAATGCCACGGAACCTCTGCTGGGCGGCGGTGGTCGAAGACGAGCCGCCGGAGCCGGTCGAGGGGTTGTTCGTCAGCCCGCGGACAGGCCGCTCGTCGGGTGACGTCGATATCCTGGTGGTATTGGGGATCCGCCCCAACCGACCGGGCTTCAGCGTCACGGAACTGGCGGCGAACCTAGAGGTGACGTCGGCCATCGCCGAGCCCGACGCCTTCACTTCCGACATTCCCGGCGCGGACCTGGCTGACCTGTATTCGTTGCAGCGATCGGGCGAGGTCGTGCTGCTCTTGCTGCGGATGCTCTGGTATATCGAGACCTACCCGGAAGCATCCGAATTGATGCTGGCCTCGCGAGACGCCGACCGTGACTCGCACGAAGGTGGTTCCGCCACAGTGCTCGATCACTATAGAGTCCGAGTGCTTGACCGGAACCGTGGATGATGACGGGAATCCGAATCGCGCGAGTCCTCGGTTTCGAGCTGCGGCTCGATCTATCTTGGTTCGTCGTCTTCTTGTTGGTGCTCTGGACTTTCGCACAGTATGTGTTTCCGGGTAGGGTTGCCGGCTACGGTTCGATTGTCTACGGAGCGATGGCCTTCGCGGGGGCGGTCCTCTTCTTTGGTTCGGTGCTGTTGCATGAATTGGCACACTCGGTCGTCGCGCGAGCGCGCGGCATCCCGGTGGAGGGCATCACACTCTTCATTTTCGGCGGCATGGCCCGCGTTCGCTCCGACGTCGAGAACCCCAAAGACGAGTTCCTGATCACCGTCGTCGGTCCGCTCTCCAGCGCCTTCATCGGGCTCGTCCTGCTGGGCTTCGCGCGAGTCGGCGCCGCTTGGGGAATACCTGAGCCTGTCACCGGCGTTGCCAGCTACCTGGCCTTGCTGAACTTCGTACTCGCCGGCTTCAACTTGATACCAGGCTTCCCGCTCGATGGTGGAAGGATATTCCGCTCGCTGGTCTGGTATGTGTCGAAGGATCTTCGCAAGGCGACCCGTTGGGCATCCTATACCGGGCGAGGTTTCGGCCTGCTGCTGATCGGTTACGGGATTCTGACTCTCTGGGGGGGCGGGTTGGTCGGCGGAATGTGGATGATCTTCATCGGGTGGTTCTTGGCGCAAGCAGCGGAGGCGAGCTATCGGCAGTTGATTCTAAGACGAATCCTCGAGGGCGTGAAGGCGCTCGAGGCCATGACGCGGGCACCGGAAACGCTTGGCCCGGAATTGACGCTGCGCGATGTGGTCGACCAGTATTTCTTGCGGCGGCGCTACAATGCGTTCCCCGTCGAGGATGATCAGGGCACCCTTTTAGGTCTCATCACATTGAGCCGTGTGAAGGAAGTGGAACGCGACCGCTGGCCGACCGTCCGAGTTGGAGAGGTGATGGTGCCGCTGTCCGAGACGGTAACGGTTCGGCCTCATGATACGCTGGCGAATGTTCTCTCGAAGCTGGAGCAGGCGGGGGCTGGGCGGGCGCTCGTCGTCGACAACGGTCACCTGGAAGGCGTCATATCGAACGCGGACGTAGCCCAGTGGTTGGAGAGATATCAGCAACTGAGTTGACAGGGACTTGGGCACTATGCTGGCGGAGGCCGGATGACCGGACGACAGAAGAGCCGGAGAAAGAAGGAAGCCCGCGGACGGCGAGAGGAACGGGCTCGGCTTATCCTGCGGAAACTGAACGAGACGTACCCGGCAAGGATCGAACTTGAGTTCAGCAATCCGCTCGAGCTGGCTGTGGCGACCATCCTGTCGGCCCAATGTACGGACAAGCGGGTGAACGAGGTGACCAGGACCCTGTTCGAGAAGTACAGAACAGCTCAGGATTATGCGAACGCCGACCCGGAAGCCTTCCAAGATGAGATCAAGTCGACTGGCTTCTTCCGTAACAAGACGCGCTCGATACTGTCGTTCGCCCAGTCACTGCTAGATAGACACGATGGAGTCGTGCCCGATACTATGGAGGAGCTGGTGCAGCTGGCCGGCATAGGCCGGAAGACCGCCAACGTCATCCTGGGTTCGGGTTTCGGCAAGAACGAAGGGATCGTCGTCGATACTCATGTAAAGCGGGTGTCGAACCGTTTGGCGCTGAGCGGCGAGAGCGACCCGCGAAAGCTGGAAAGAGATTTGATGAGCCTGGTTCCCACTGCGGAGTGGACGGATTTCGGGCTGCGGATGGTTCAGCACGGGCGGTATACGTGCACGGCGCGCCGTCCCCGGTGCGATGGGTGCCCGCTGGAAGAGCTCTGTCCTAGCGCCCACAGTTTCGAGTAGGTGCGTCGACCGGCCCTGGGAACCCGTAAGGCGCAGCGGCAGACAGGCGACGGTAGCTGACGGGTCTCTGGTAACCTCAGACGGAACCGAGAAGAATGGAGTTGGATCAGATGGAACCGAATCGCGACGAAGCTGTCGCCTTGATGCAGGAGTACACACAGAACGAGAATCTGCGGCGGCATATGTACGCCGTCGAGGCGGCGATGCGCGCTTATGCGCGACATTACGGCGAAGACGAGGACTTCTGGGGAATCACCGGTTTGCTGCACGACTTCGACTACGAGCGCTGGCCGAATGAGGAGCGCAAAGCCGATGATGAGCATCCGACGACAGGCGTGAGGATTCTGCGCGAGAAGGGCTATCCCGAGGAGATGTTGCAGGCGATTCTGGGCCACGCCGAGCATACGGGTACCCCACGAGAGACCTTGATGGCCAAGGTTCTCTTCGCGGTCGACGAGTTGACTGGGTTTCTGACGGCGTGCGCCCTCGTCCGTCCTACGCGGTTAAGCGACTTGAAAGTCAAGTCGGTCAAGAAGAAGTTCAAGGATTCGAGCTTTGCGCGTGGGGTAAGCCGCGAGGATGTGACGCGGGGCATCGAGGAATTGGGTGTCGAGTTTGGCGCGCATGTTCAACTCGTCATCGACGCGATGCGCGAAATTGAGGACGACCTGGGCTTGGGACCGGCTCAGACCGATCAGTGAGACTGTTGTGATGGCTTTCAAGACGATCATCGAGCCTTTCCGTATCAAGTCGGTCGAGCCGATCCGGCTCACGACGCGCGAGACTCGTGAAGCGAAAATCCGCGAGGCGTTCTACAACGTGTTTCTGCTGCACGCCGAGGATGTGCTGATCGACTTGCTCACCGACAGCGGGACGGGGGCGATGAGCTCGAGTCAGTGGGCATCGGTGATGCGTGGGGACGAATCGTACGCTGGGAGCTCGTCTTACTACCGCTTCGAAGCGGCCGTCAAGCGGCTGTTCCCGTTCCAACACATCATTCCGACACATCAGGGAAGAGCCGCCGAGCGGATTCTCTTTTCCGTCATGTGTCGTTCGGGTGACGTCGTTCCGAACAACACGCACTTCGATACCACGCGAGCCAACGTCGAGTACCGCGGCGCCGAGGCCGTCGACCTGCCGTGTCCCGAGTCGCGCGATCTGGGAGCGCCCGACTTGTTCAAGGGCAATATGGACGTCGAGGCATTGGAGGGACTGATCGCTCGAGTGGGGCGCGACAAGGTGCCGTTGGTGATGTTGACAATCACCAACAATTCGGGCGGAGGCCAGCCCGTATCGCTGGAGAACGTACGGGCCGTATCGAAGGTTTGTCGTCGGAATGACATACCGCTCTACATCGATGCATGTCGCTTCGCCGAGAATGCTTATTTCATCAAGCAGCGCGAGCCGGGATACTCGGGCAAGCCGGTCGCCGATATCGCGCGCGAGCTCATGTCCTACGCCGATGGCTGCACGATGTCGGCGAAGAAGGACGCGCTGGCGAATATCGGCGGGTTTCTCGCTACCAATGACGGCGAACTGGCGCGCCAGGAGAAAGATCTGCTCATCCTCACCGAGGGATATCCGACCTACGGAGGGTTGGCCGGCCGGGATCTGGAGGCGATTGCCACGGGATTGGAGGAAGTGGTTCACGAGGACTACCTGCAGTATCGGATCGCGTCGACGCAGTACCTGGGCAAACACATCGCTGAAGAAGGTGTGCCGATCGTACAGCCCCCCGGCGGCCACGCCGTCTATATCGACGCGAAGGCCTTTCTCCCGCATCTTCAGCCGCTTCAGTATCCTGGTGTGTCACTTTCCGTGGAATTCTACGTGGAAGGTGGAATACGAGGCGTCGAGATCGGCAGCGTGATGTTCGGAAGCGTGGATCCGGATAGCGGCGAAGAGAAGGCGGCGCCGCAAGAGTTGCTGCGGCTGGCAATCCCGCGCCGGGTCTACACACAGAGCCATGTCGACTACGTGGTGGAGGCGATCATCGCCGTTTGGAGACGCCGCGAGGAGATTCCCGGGTACCGCATCAGTTACCAGGCGCCATTCCTGCGACATTTCACGGCCCGATTCGAGCCGCTCAGCCGTGAATAAGAGCGAGCTTCTCAGTGTATCCTTGTTCTGGAGACGATAACTTGCAAATAGCGATTGCCGAAGGCACGACCAATGCGCGGAGGAGTCGGTGAATTTGTCCGCTATTATCGCCATGGTGCTGACTTGTGGTTTCGTTTGGGGTGGCTTCCTCCTGTTGCTGACGCATGCAGTCCGTAGCGAGAGGCGAAAGGCAGGGAAGGGGCAAGCCTAACCGAGCCCGGCATGTTGCCGCTTGTTTGGCACTCGGCGGTCATCATTCTGATGCCATTCGCTCGCGAAACGGTCAACGTCGACGCCGAGTCGCAAATCTTACCAACTGGGGAGGAACATCATGCCCGATCCCATTATTCCTCGTGAGTTCCGGGGGATACCGCGACACTCGTTGACGCGGTCTTTGGCTATGATCCCTGTCGCGGTCATCCTTTTGATCGCTGCCATGCTGCCATTCTCTTGCA
>JASFLD010000145.1:0-8926 GCA_050118275.1 Gemmatimonadales bacterium | reverse complement strand
TATGGAGCCCGCCCCACGCCAGTTCTCAAGACTGTCAGAATGGCTGGCCCGGAAGGCGCGTCGGGACCCAGACACAGGGCGAGCGCGACCGGCTCGTCGACCTCAAGAGTCTCGATCAGGGGGCCGTCGTCGATCCGGGCCGAGGTCGCGCGGAGAGTAATAGTCCGCGGCCGGAAGCCGCGGCGGTGGAGGAACAAGGCCGGTTTTTCCGCCGCGACGACGATCCAGCCTCGCCAATAGGGCCATCGCGCTCCGAAGCGGGCCAGGGTGGCCCGGCACTGGCGTATCGGGCCGGATGTGCTGCCCAGCGCAGCCTGCGCCGGTGCTCGGATTGCGCGTGGGAGTGTGTGAAGGCCGACAGTCCACGCGTGCCGGCGATCCGGCCGAGTCAGGATGTAGAGCATGGCTGAGATGGCGAGGCTTGCCGCTCCCCACAAGCGCGGCGACCAGGGGAGGGGCGCGATCAGCAAGATGGCGGCGGCGGCAACGGCGACGACGGGGGCGTCGAAAGCTGCGACCATGATGAGGGCGGCGCAAATGAGCCGGACGGCGGTGAATCCTGGACGCCAGGACTCGGGACCCGCGGTGCGAGCAGCGGTGCGGACGGCGGCGACCGAGATGTGGACGAATAGCGCGACTAGCAGGGCGGCGAGGCTCCCAAGCCACTGTGCAGCGGTCGGCAGGTCGGCCAGGACCGCGGCTGCGAAGAGGAAAGCGGCCAGGGGGCGTGCGATAGTGTGCAGGACGTTCCAGACGAGGTCGGTGAGGCGGAAGTGGGATAGGACACCATCGATGACCGTTAAGCCGGTTGTCGTGAGCCACAGCGCCGGTGTCGCGAGACCCACGAGGTCGGGAGGCAAAGCCGTGCCTCCGGCGTAGGCCAACAGACCGAGGGCTGCCAGGGCTGCGTAGGGGCTAAGACCGATGGCAGCGGCGGCGGCGAGAATCGTGAGCGGTAGATCGGCCGTGAATGGGGTCACGTCGGCAAGTCCAGGTTCGCGCGGGTCGAGCGGATCATTGGCGGCTCGCCTCGATCGACTCGAGGATCTCCAGCCGCAGCTGCTCGTAGGTCTGGAAGCCGGTGAGAGACCGCTGGTCGAGCACGATGGTAGGCGTCGCGGTGACGCCGGCTACGAGGGCCATGCGGAGGTCGGCTTCCACGGCGGCGCTCGCTTCCTCAGACAGAAAACAGGCTTGGAACGGCTCTGGCTCCAGACCCAGGTTGCGCGCGAACTGGAGCCAGAGGGTATCGGGTGCCGGATCCCCGGCCCATTCCGGCTGGCGAACGAACAGGTAGTCGTGATATGCCCAGAAGCGACCGGCCAGTCCGGCGCAGTGCGCGGCCCTGGCCGCAGCGACCGAGTTCTTGTGGACCGCTGCGAGTGGGAAGAAGACGAAGCGAAGTCGGAGCCGGCCGGTGTCGACGAACTCGGCGACGATGGCCGGGGTCGCCGCGAGCGCGAAATTCCGACAGTAGGGGCACTCGAAGTCGGAGAATACCACCATCTCGGCGGGTGCCTCCGGTGATCCCAGGACACGGTAGTCGTCGGGAGCCTGAGCCGCATTGCTTGGCCTCCTGGTGGTGGCGGCGACGAAACCCGCGGCAACGAGGGCAAGGAGAATAGCGCGCAAGAAGGCCTCTCGAGAAAGAGCAGTTCGCTAAAGGCGACTGAAGGTGAGCGCGAAGCTGCGGTCGGCGCAAGGGAGGCGGCTAGGTAGGGGCTGGCTGTCCTCGATGCGCGCCGTGCCCGGGAAAGGTCCTCGCCTCTCAGCGAGCGGCCGCATCTCGAAGATCGCGTACCAGTTTTAGGGGATAGCGGTGTACGAGAGGCGGAGGAAACCGGTCGGCAGCCAGCGCTCGCAGCACCTGGTCGAGCTCGTGGCGCGCGCGCTCGGCTGTTGTCACGTCCAGCCAATGGTTGTCAACCGCTTCGTCGAACTCGTCCTGATCGAGGACGATGAAGTCACCGCCGGGTTCGATCCAGACATCGAGACAGAGGTCGAAGAGCGTCCAGGTGCGCGCCCCCAGATGAGGCGGAGTGATCAAATTGACGTAGTAGCCGGTGAACGTGCCATCCCGCAGATGGAAGCGGCCGATGTCGTACCAGGCTGTCGGGAATACGTACCAGACGATCGGAGCGCCGGGCTCGTAAATAGTTCGCTCCTCAACGGTCAGCGGTGTTGCAAGCGTCGAGGGATCGTGCAGGGTGACCTTGTGGTCCGACTCGTCGATCACCAGGTCCTGGACGAAAACATCGAGCCGGTCGGGCGGGCGCCGATAGCGGATCTCGACCTGTGGCATGACTAGATAGGCTGGCGATGGTTTCGGGTCGGCGAAGTCATGCGATTCATTCCGCGGCGGGCGAGCTGGCGACGACCGAACCCGCGGATCCCGAATCCATGATCGACTTTCTGGGCCGAACCGGAAATCGCCTCGCTCAACGGTTCCCGCAAAGGCGGGCGGCATCCGGATCGGACACCGCCCGCTGGAACCGCTTCCCTAGAAGATCGGCCGGATCTCGGCGTTGGACTTGTTCAGGATCAGTGTGTCGGCACCGCCAGCAGACTGATAGCGAACATTCCAGTAAAGCTCCTCGAATACGAGGGCAGCTCTTGTGTGTGCCCACCAAGTGCCGCGTGGTACACTGAAGTAGGCCCAACCATTGGCGTCGGTCGTGTCGATCAGCTCCTCCACGCCGCGCGCCTCGAGGAGGCTATCGACGATCTCCCCGTAGCCGTCGAAGGCGGCATCGCTCCAGGCCTGGTAAACAGCATTGAAGGAATCGGCGCGGGCCCGGTACTGCTCCTGCAGCGCCGTGAACGTCTCGAAGTACTGCTGCTTTTCGCGTTCGAGCCGCCGCACCTGCCTGTCCAGGTCATCGAATCTGCGGTAGGCCTGCGCGTATTCGTTGCTGGCGCGATCCATGTTCTGCATGCGATCGGACAGCTGCTGCATCTGCTCGCGCATGTCGTTCCAGGCCGCCTCGGCATCGACCCACTGCTCTTGAGCCGACGCGACCGTGTCGCGCAGCAACATGAAGTCATTCGGTGGCTGGGGTTCCGGCTCGGGAGCGGAAGCGGCGAGCGTCGCGAAGATGGAGTCGCGATCGTACGGCAGCATCCGAATCACTTGTTGTTTGTAGGCCACCTCTTCGCCGTCGGCGCCCTCGGACACAGCTTGGACGGCCAGCTGGGTCGATCGGCCACAGGCGGCGAGCATGACCAGCAAACCAAGACTCAGCACCCAATGCTTGTTCATTGAGCTCTCCCAGATTAAAGTTCGTGGCTGCCGAATTAGTGGAAATTGTAGAAAGGACTCAGCAAGTTATCAAGCGGTGCCGGCCCGGGTGGGCTGACGCGCCGCTGTGCATCGCTGCCGAAACAAGGCTGGGCGTCAATACTGTGATTTGGATAACATGCCATTGGGCTCAAGGGATCCAGGCAATCAGGTGAGCGCCAGAGCGCGCCGCTTCGCCTGGACAGGGGCAAGGGGTCCCGACAGTGACAAGGGTCGGGGACGAGCCCTCGGCCTGGCGCTGGTCGGTGTGACCGCTGCCCTGCTGGCAGGCTGCGGTTATGGCCAGATCCAGGAGCTGGAGGAGCAGGTACGGTCGGCCCGGCAAGAGATCGAGATTCAACTGCAGCGGCGGGCCGAGTTGGTACCGAACCTGCTGCAAATACTGCAAGGATATGACGCTGTCGGTAGCGAATTGGCGGGGTCGGTGGCGAATGCGCGAGCCGATCTCGTGGCGGCGATCCAGTCGGGCGATCTGGAGCGAATCCAGAGTGCGAACGCGCAACTGTGTTCTGGCTTGCAGCGGGTGGTGGAGTCGGCGGATGGCGATACGGCGCTTCGCAGCGAACCGGCGTTCGAGTTGTTGCGATCGCAGTTGGTTGCAACGGAACAAGAAGTCGAGCGGGCCAGTCGCGATTACAACGACGCCGTGCTCCGGTTCAACGAGTTCATCAGGGAATTCCCGCAGCTCGTCACGGCGCGGGTGATCGGTGCTGGGAAGCTCGAACCCTTCGAGCCGTCCGGCGCTTCTGTGAAGGGCACGCCATCCTTGGAGTGATGCGCGTCGGCCAGCTTACATCAGGTCAGGATTCTCTTTATCAATTCCAGGCCGATGAGTGCGATGAGGGGAGACAGGTCGATACTCCCGGTCGTCGGTAATGCGTTGCGGATCGGTACGAGTGCCGGGTCTGTCAGTTTCTGCAGCAGGTCGGTGAGCGGATTCGATGTCTGCGGATCAGCGAACCATGACAGGATGGCCCGCAGGAAGATCAGTCCTTGAAACAAGGTGATGAGCAGAACGAGTAGTGCGCCGATTCCCACGTCGCCATCCGAGTCTTGGGGTCAGAATCGCGTTGGTTCGGGATTCACTACGGGTTGGAGCGGATGACGGTTTCAGGTGTAGACAGAGGACTCCGGGTCGGGAGGTGACGCTCTTCGAGGGCCTCGAGCTGGAATTTCTCATTCGTCGTAGGCTAGCGGGAAAGGATTAGCGATGTCGCGTAGTGACGAGAGCCGGCAGCTGGTGCGTTACCTATTCTTCAAGCTGGATCCGCTGTGGCGGAGACAGAGTGTGGAGAAGCAGGTCGCGCAAAAGGTGGAGCTGGGCGAGGCGATCCGCGACTTCAAGGCGAAGCTGCTACTGCGTTCCTATAGCCTGATGGGAACGCGGGGCGACGCTGATTTCATGCTTTGGCAGGCCACCGAGGATCTCGAGACGCTTCAAGCGTTGGAGACGGCGATCTTTTCCACGCGGCTGGGGGCGTATCTCTCGACGCCGTATAGCTACCTGGCCATGACCAAACGGTCGATCTACGAGTTCCCCGATGAACCGGGGTTGGACGCTCGCGTAGCCGTCAGCCCGCAGGACTCCCGTTACCTGTTCCTATACCCGTTTGTGAAGACGCGGAGCTGGTACAAACTGGGCCATAGCGAGCGGCAGGAGATGATGAACGAGCACGTTCGCGTCGGCCGCAAGTACCCGGACATACGGATCAACACGTCTTACTCGTTCGGTCTGGACGACCAGGAGTTCATGGTGGCGTTTGAGGGCGATGACCCGGGGGATTTCTTGGACCTGGTGATGGAGCTGAGGGAGAGCGATGCGTCGTCCTATACGCTGAGTGACACACCGATCTTCACCTGCATTCAGATGTCGCTGTGGGACGTCCTCGACTCGTTGGGCGGCGCGTCTGTCTCGGAGCTCGCGCAGTCGACCGAGCGGGACGCGGATGGTTTCACCGTCGTGGCGGAAGTCGGCGAGTTGCCGGCGGGCACGGCGAAGCGGGTTTACAATGGGGCCGACGCCATCGCTCTGTTCAACGTGGACGGCCGGTATCACGCAGTCAGCGACCGCTGCTCACACGGCCGTGCTTCGCTGAGCGAAGGTTGGGTGGACGGCGATGGGTGCACCCTGAATTGTCCGTGGCACGGCGGCAAGTTCGATCTCGAGAGTGGCGAGCCGGCCGGTGGGCCGGTCAGGGTCGGAATCAAGAGGTATCGGGTGAAGGTCGAAGGAGACAGAATCCTGATCGGTTAGCGGCGGTAGGGCTGGGAGTGGTTCTCCACTTGACAGTCGAAGAACGAAGAACGGGCCGCCCGGCCCGTTCTGTTTGCCACTCCCATCCGAGGTCGCTTGGACCCGGCGACTACTCTACGATGACCTCCTGCAACCGGTAATTCTGCGGATTCACAGCTCGACCGTCCACCAGAACCTCGTAGTGGACGTGCGGTCCCTTGGCCAGTCCGCTGCTACCGACGAGCGCCACGACATCACCGCGGTGGACGGCGTCACCGACGTTCACCTTCAGATTCCTCTGGTTATGCGCGTAGCGAGTCATGTATCCGTTGCCGTGATCGATCTCGACGGTCCAGCCGTAGCCCGGCCGATAGCCCGCGTAAGTCACGCGTCCATCAGCCGTAGCTATCACCGGGGTGCCGCGCTGGGCCGAGATGTCGATGCCCTCGTGAGGGCGACGGATATTCAGCAACGGGTGCCAGCGGCTGCGGCTGAAGGTAGAGCTGAGCCAGCCGTGCGTGGGATCGATCGAGGGATAGCTCGCCAGCTGACCCCGATACTGCTCGAGCGCGGTCGATGCCTCCTCCAAGCTCACCCTCAGGAGGTTCGACTGGCGCAGAAGTCGGTTGAGGTCGGTGCCCGTTCCGTAGACTTGGCGACCCAAGCCGGAATCGATCGCTAACAACGGTTCGGACTCAATGGACGCCGTCCCGGGTCCGCCGATACCGACCTGCCGCACCTCGGGGTCGATCTCGGGGAGCCCTGCCAGCAATCGGAAGCGGCGGTCGCGCTCCGATATCGCGCCGATCGACTCGGTCAGCTGGTCCACTGTCTCCTGCATCCGCTGCACGTCCGCCACCAGCAGCGCGTTCTCGCTCTCGAGCTGGTTCGTTTTCGCCAGCCGGTCGAGATTGAGAATCAGCGCGGTAGAGCCCAACAGGAGGAACACTAGGAACGCGGCGACGCTGCCGATCGCGATTCGCAGAATCCGGTGCGATACATGCACCGAATGCGCGGGCCGCGACGGGTCCGATATCACCAGGAACGTCAGGCGGTTTCGTTCCATTGGCATTCCGGTTCGCGAGGTTCAGCTACAGACAGCTCCAAGGGAGACAGCGGCCCAGGGCGTACCGCTGCACGCCGGCAGGTTCGACTGCTCCGATGGAGGAGGGGCGGCGCCACGTTAACAGGTTGGGGATTCGGTTGTCAAGCTTTCCCGCCGGGCACTTATGTGTCGCAAGATACATTCCCTTATGAGGCGGTAGCGCCTAAGATATTGTTACATAAAAGGATATGAGATTCGGGCCGCGACGGTCGGGCGCCGCTGCGGCGGCACTATTTGCAGGGTCTGGCCACGCCGTTTCCGGCGGAGCGACCCGATGGGCGGCGCCTGACGGGCCGGTTGCGGGGAGGGTGGCCGGAAGTCAGTATAGAGAAGCCGGGCGCCGGCGTGAAGCCTATCGAGTTCAGGCGTCCTGGCCAGGTGCCAGAGGGGAGACATTGATGCTGGGCATCTATATTCTGGCCGCGATGATCGGTGGCGGTCTGCTGCTGTTTTCCGTGCTCAGCGGGGCGTTCCACGGCGTGGGGGATGTCGATGCGTCGGGCGGAGACATTTCCGGCGTGGACGCGGACGTGGCGGCCATCGATGCGGATGTCTCGGGTGGAGACATCCACGTGGGTGGGCCGGACGTTGATCATGACGTTCAAGTCGGCCACGACACACCGGGTCTGCTGGTGCTGGGCCTTTTCCGGCCACGGAATCTCATCTTCTGCCTCGCCGCCTTCGGTCTCACGGGCACGTTGTTGACCGTCATGGGCAACTCTCCCAACTCGACATTGGTGCTGTCGCTGGTCATGGGGGGTGGAGCCTGGCTGCTGACGTACGGGGTGTTCACCTGGCTCCGCTGGAGCGACATTGGCGTCGAGGCCGTCAGCGAAGGTGAGATCGAGGGGCGAGCGGCGCGGGTTGTGTTGCCGATGGCGCCGGGTGAGCCGGGCCGGATCGTCTGCTTGGTGGCGGATCGCGAGCTGTATCTTACAGCGCGTCCGGCGCCGGAAGTGAGAGAGGCGCTCGAAGCTGGCAGTGAGGTCGTCATCCTGCGGGTCGAGGGCGGAGTGGCGGAGATCATCCCATTCGACGCACTGGAGCTCCCTCCAGGAGAAAGTTGAGGTAAGAGGGTGGATCCGAATACGGGTTTCATACTGGGGATCATCGGGTTGGGTGTGCTGGGAGCACTCATCGTCACAGTCAGCTCGTTGATGGTGATCTGCCAGCCCAACGAGATGGTTGTGATCACGGGGCGCAGGCGGGATATCGCCTGTTGCACGGCGGCCGGACGCTGCGGGTGCCGATCATCGAGCGGGTGTCGCGGCTCGATCTGACGACGCTGCCGATCGAGGTCGTGGTGCGGAACGCGTACTCGAAGGGTGGTATCCCGCTGATCGTGCATGGTATCGCCAACGTGAAGATCAGCGCGCGTGACCCCGTTGCCCACAACGCGGTGGAGCGGATGCTGGACAAGCCGTTCGACGAGATCATGCAGATCGCCAAGGACACGCTGGAGGGCAATCTGCGGGGAGTGTTGGCGACGCTGACGCCGGAAGAGGTGAACGAGGACCGCTTGAAGTTCGCTCATCGGCTGATCGAGGAAGCGGACGAGGACATGAAGAAGCTGGGCCTCGATCTCGACACGCTGAAGGTCCAGAACGTCACCGACGAGGTGAACTACCTGGACTCGATCGGCCGGCAGCAGACGGCGGAGATTCTGAAGAAGGCGCGAGTTGCGGAGGCCCAGCGTAGCTCGGAGGCGGAGCAGACCGAGGCGGCGGCACGGCGGGCGGCGGAGATCGCGAAGGTCGAGGCCGAGCTGGCCATCGTCGAGAAGACCAACCAGCTGCGCGTCCGGACCGCCGAGCTGGAGGCGACGGCGTTGGCGAAGGAGAAAGCGGCGCCGGTGGCTGGCGAGAAGGCGAAAACGGTCGCGGAACAGGAGCTGCAGCAGGAGCGGATCGGTCTGGAGCAGCGCCGCCTCGAGGCGGACGTGTTGCTGCCGGCGCGGGCCGAGCGGGAAGCGGCGGAGCAATTGGCGAAAGGTGTGGCGGCGTCCATAGTCGAGGACGGCAAGGCGCGGGTCTTCGTGCTGGAGCAGATGATCAAGCTCTACCTGGGAGCTGGCAGCGAGGCGGAGCGGATCTTCATCCTCAACATGTTGCCGGAGATCATCAAGGATTTGGCGAAGACCGTGGAGGGGATCGACATCGATCGGTTGACGGTGATCGACTCGGGGGAAGGCACGGCGGTGGCGAGCACGGCGAACCAGCTGCCCGCGGCGGTCATCAAGCTGACCGAGCAGATCGAGGCGGCGACAGGGGTCAATATCCTGAGCAAGCTG
>JASFLD010000144.1:0-8929 GCA_050118275.1 Gemmatimonadales bacterium | reverse complement strand
CGAATTGATCGCGGGACCCGACGTCGCCATCGAGCCTGACCCGGAACAGGAACACAATGTTCTGCTGGCTCACGCGGCCGTGGATGACCAGCGGCTCAAGCTGCTCATGGACTTTGGCGCGGCCCGCCTGACGAGAGAAGCCGTGGACACGAGCCAGTGGAGCTACGTAGGATTGGGGCACTACCATCTTCGCTCGCGACTTGCCCCCAACATGTTCTACGCCGGGGCCATCGAGCGGACCAGCCTCAACATTTGGGCCGAGGCGGACAACGCGCACGAGATCGCGGGTGAGAGAACCGAAGATCTATGGCCAGAGGCGGAGTGGGGGAAGGGGTTCATAGAGTACGACCTGAAGGCCTCGCGGCCGACATTCCACAAGCTGGAGACGCCGCGAGCCGTTCTCGATCTCGAGCCGATATTCGCCGACGACCTCTCCCCCTCCGAGCTCGACGCGAAGATCGAGGTGGCGGTGTCCGGCGTGCCGGATGGCATCGAAGAGAAGATCGTGCGCCTGCGCGTATTCAACATCCCGCGCGATGTCTATCGCGAGCTGAATCACAAGCGGATCCGCGAGTTCAGAACTCGCGCCCTCCACTTCCATCTCGTTGCCCGGCCGCCGCTCGTGGTGCGCCGAAAGACGTCCGGGGCGCCTGGCCGGCGACTGACGCTTCAGGAGGAGCTGGCCGAGTTTATCGGGCACGGTTGGCGGCCTGACCAGGAGAAGCTCGATCGAGACGCGATGATCGAGTTGGGCCTGCGGTATCTGCAGCAGGCAGAAGAAGCCGCGGGTGCGGACGGCAGGGAATGAGATGCAGCTGATCCGCCTGCAATTGAAGAATTTTCGGCAACACGCTGAGACGGAGCTCTTCTTCCGCTCCGGATTGACCGGAATCATTGGGCCAAACGGCGCCGGCAAGACAACGGTCCTCGAAGCGATAGCCTGGGCCATCTACGGTGCGTCAGCCGTTCGCGGCACGAACGAAACGTTGCGATTCAATCGCGCACCGGGCCGTTCGACGGTCCGTGCCGAGCTCGAGTTCGCGCTGGACGGTGATCGATATCGGGTCGTGCGTACTCCGCGTGGAGCGGAGCTGTTTCAGGCGGACCGGGACGACCCTGTCGCCGCGGGTGTCAGCGAAGTGACACGGCAGCTGACGCGCTTGCTAGGCATGACCCGACAGGAATTCTTCAACACCTACTTCACTGGTCAGAAGGAGTTGCAGTTTCTGGCGGCGATGGGAGCGATCGAGCGGGCGCGCTTCTTGTCGCAGGTGCTGGGGTACGAGAGACTGCGAGTTGCACAGAACCTCGTACGCGAGCAGCGGAAGGTGTTGAAAGGGCAGGTGGAAGAGCTGACGCGCGCACTGGGCGATCCAGACGAGATTCGGCGGGCGTTGGCGGAGGCCGAGGCACGTTCTCGAGCGGCGACCGCCGCGCTGCGCGAAGCGGAGAAGCATCAGAGCGAATCAGCGGAAAAGCTCGCGGGGTTGGAGCCGACTTGGAACGAGCTGCGAAGCGCCCGGGAACGTGACCGTCAGCTGCGAGAAGAGTTGCGGGTGCAAGAGACACGGCTCGAGCGCGTTGTGAAGGAGCGAGGGGAGTGCGAGAAAGAGCTGGCAAGTCTGGCGGAGGTCGCCGGGCTGCTGGATGAGCTGAGGGCCGAGGTCTTGCCGCTGGAAGGACTACGTGCCGAAGCGGAGCAACTGCGTGCTCTGGGAGAAGCGGAATCGCGGCGAGCCATGCTCGAGAAACAACTGGATGATCAGCGAGTGCGGGTCGAGAAGCTTGCGGCCAAGGTCAGAGATCAGGAGGAGAAGGGACGAGCGCGCGGCGCGCTATCGGAGAAGTTGGCGAGACAGCGCGAGGAGTGTGAGAGATTGGAGTTGGCGCGCGAGGCTGCGACATCGCGGTGGCAGCGAGATATTCAGGATGTAGAAGCTCGACTGCGCATTCTGCGGAACGAGGCGGACGAGCTGAAGCGGCGGATGGAACAACTCGAGGAGGAGGGTCCCGAGGGCACCTGTCCGACCTGCAAACGGTCTCTCGGCGCCGAATACGAGCGGGTGCTGGGTCTGGTCCGCGCGCGTTGGGAGGAAGTGATACAGGATGGAAAGTGGCATCGGAAGCGGCAGTCACAGTTGAACGAGGAACCAGCGGACGTCGTCTCCGCGAAGGACGAGCTGGCGACGGCTCGGGAGGAGAGAGAAAGGCTGGGGGCGGAGCTCTCGGCGGCTGAGGCGGCGCAATCGCAGGCGACCGCCTTGAAGGCCGAGCTCGAGGTGGAAGAGGCGGAGGCGCGTTCGATGGCCGGTGAGCTGGCGGCGCTGCCGGAAGGGTATGACGCCGAGCGGAGCGCGGCAGTGAAAGAAGAGTTGGAGCGGTTGAAGGAGTTGGAGAAACGGATTACGCAGCTCGAGACGCGACTGGAGAGAGAATCACGCCTCAAAGCCGCGCGCGCCGAGACGCTCGAAGAAGAACGCCAGATCGAGGCCGAGATCGAGCGGCTGAAATCGAGTCGGGCGGCACTGGGGTTCTCCGAGGAAGACTACCGTGCGGTCGGCGATGAGTATGAGTCGGTGCGCGCGGGACTGGAGGCCGCCGGCTTGGAGTTGGAGCGTGCCCGCGGCGAGATGGAGACGGCGCGCCAGGCCGTCGGAGCGGCTCGTCATGAAGAGGGCGAATACAAGCGGATGTCGCAGCAGATCGCAGATCGCCGAAGCGAGCATCGTCTCCACAACGATCTCGACAGCGCTCTGGGTGAGCTACGGGACGAGCTCAACGACAGGGTACGGCCCGAGCTGTCCGAGATCGCCAGTGTCCTACTGACTGAGCTGACCGAGGGCCGCTACAACCAGATCGAGATCGATCGCGACTACCAGGTCGTGGTGCTCGACGAAGGTGAGGAGAAGCCGGTAATCTCCGGTGGAGAGGAAGATCTGGCGAACCTCGTCTTGCGCCTGGCGATCAGCCAGATGATCGCCGACCGCGCTGGCCACACGTTGTCGTTACTCATCTTCGATGAGGTGTTCGGCGGTCTGGATGAACA
The DNA here is from genome assembly GCA_050118275.1 of Gemmatimonadales bacterium. Taxonomy (GTDB): domain Bacteria; phylum Gemmatimonadota; class Gemmatimonadetes; order Palauibacterales; family KS3-K002; genus JASFMO01. The sequence goes on along the minus strand of JASFLD010000144.1, from coordinate 5,883 downwards.
GCGGCGCGAGAGCGTGATCCGGCTATTGCAGCGACTGCAGGACCGCTTCGAGCAGGTCATCCTGATCACGCACGTCGAGTCGATCCGCGAGGGTCTGGATCATGTGACCCGCGTCACGTACGACGAGCGTACCGGGGCCAGCACGGTCCGCGACGAGAGTCCCAGCGCCGGTCCGGACGATCTCGTCGAGGACCTTGCCGTCCTCGTCGGCGAATAGCGACGGGTTCCGCCGATTCTACTCCCCGGGATTGGCCGCGCCGCCGGTGTCGAGAAGCGGTTCGGCAGGCTGGGTAGGTAGGTCCGACGGTGATGGTTCCCGTGCCCGCGGGCTGATCGGCCCCAGGGCGACCTCGACGAACTTCGTCGCCTCCTCGATCGCCTGGTTCGACTCCGCCATCTCACCCCTCATCATATAGGCCGTCGCCAAGGCGGTGTACGCCTGGTAGTACTGGAGGGGGATGCCGTTCGTCGAGAGATCCGGCCAGAATGTGCGCTCGGTCAGATCCCGGAACACATAGTATTCGTCCAGCAAGGCCCGCGTGCGGTCCAGGTCCACCCAGAACGGGAACATACGCCCCGCCTGAAAGCGCGCCTGCGGAGGCAAGAGAATTGTCGAGTCCGTCGGCTCGACATTGCTCGGCACGAGCTCGTAGGCCACGCCTTGTCGGACCATCCACGGCTGGATGTTGAACTTCTCGTAGGTGCCCGTCGTACTGGCGAAATAGACTGGTCTGTCGCCAGTCGATGTCTGCAGAATGCGCACTACGAGGATATCGTTACGAAGAAGGTAGTCACCCGCCGCGATCGTCCCCCTCACATCGTCAGTGATGGGGAACTGGACCGAGTCTGGGAATAACTGGCATTGACCGAGGTTGTTGGTCGGGAAACACTCAGGTATCTCCCGTTCTATCTCGTCGTCGCTCATTTCCAGGATCGGACGGCCGGGTACCGGCCAATCTCTGCCCTGATAGAGCGCGATCGCCTTCTCGGGCTCGAAGGGTCGCTGGCAGGAAATCACCGTCGGATCCTCCAGCGGATCCCGGCCGTCGCAGGGTCGCGTCAGGTCTCTCAGTTGCTCCGCATACCAGGGTGTGGCGAGATAGGAGTAGACGATGACCGTCACGTCGCGCCGCAGCCCTTCGACTTCCTGCAGATACCAGAGCGGAAACGTGTCGTTGTCTCCGTTGGTGAAGACGATGCCGTACGGTTCGATGGACATCAGCAGGTTGTAGGCCCAGTCGCGAGCGGCGTAGTCTCCCGCACGGCTGGCATACTTCCAGTTCAAAAGCAGGGGCAGAAGGGCGAGTATGAGGATCGGGCTGACGCGGCGGTATTGGTCCAGCGACAGCGAAGAGGCCCGGCCCCCGCTGGCCCGCTCGGCAAGTCGCTGCCACATGGCGGCCAGGCCGATGCCGGCCCACAGACCCCACTGAGAGAAAGAGACGATGAAGAAGTAGTCGCGCTCGCGCACTTCGCGCCAATCACGCGGAATGGGAACCGGCTCGCCCGTACCCGGGTCCACCGTCGCGGCGACCGAGTAGCCGTACTTGAAGTTGAGGTAAAGGACCAGAAGAACGCAGACGGTCACGAACAGCGCAGCGAAGTAGATCCACGATATTCGATCCGCCTTGTAGTGCCGGATCGCGCCATAAACGCCCAGGAGCACGAAGAGCAGTGTAAAGGGCGCTCGAAGGAAAGCGAAGAAGGTGTTCGAACCATCGAGGCTGCGCGCCCACTGCCAGTCGAAGTATTGGGCGTAGTTGACGAATTGCCACTTGATCAATCTGAAGTTTCGCGGCACCTCGCGCGGATAGAAGATCGGGTTCATGTTGAGCGGTGGCTTGCGGTATTGCTCGCGGCGCAACGAGGAGGCGAGCAGGGGGCACTTATCGGTTGCCAGGTCCGGGGCCCACGAGATGGGAGGGTGAAGCCGCAAGATTTCCACGGTGGCGTCGACGAGCGACTCGCAGCGCGGGTCACCTTCGCTGATCACGGGACGACTCTCCGCGCGGATCGGCAAGAACAACTGCGCCGAAAGTCCCAGAACCCAGGCGAGCGCCGCGAACGCATAGAGCTGCCAACGCAGGAGGACACGAGGGCGGACCCAGACGACGAACAGCATCATCGGCGGCGCAACCAGAAACGCCATCAGGTGGTTCCCTAGGGACAATGCCAGCAGGAACACGATCAGGATGATCAGGTTGTCGTCTTTACCTCGCCCCAGATTGTCGCGCCAACGAAAGATCAACCAGGTGAGCAGAGCGATCGTCATCAGACTCACCGTATAAACCTTCTCGTTGACAACAGACTGGTTCCAAACCGTGAAGGCGGTAGCCGAGATCAGCGTCGCCGCGGCGGCGCCGATTCGGCGGAAGAACTCGCTGGGTGAAAAAAACGCGAGGACCCGGTGGGCGACCAGAAACCACAACGCCGCAGCCGCCGCGCCGTTGGCAGCCGAGAAGAGGTTGATCTTGACGGCCACCGAGACCGGCAGGGGCGTGAGCAAGATCTCCCAGGCACGAGCGAGCAGGACAAAGACGGGGTTCCCCGGCGGATGGGGGATACCCAGGATGTGGGCAGTCGCGATGTACTCGCTGGTATCCCAAAACGCCGTCGTCGGAGCCAGAGTGATGACGTAGAGCAGAAAAACACCGAGGCCGACGAAGAGCGCCCATCGATAGGGCGGTCGATACTCAAGCTCCGCTGCAGGCAAACCGGCGCCGGCCGGAGCCCTCGTCGTCCTATCTCGCCGTCGCGATTCCATGATCCCCCAAACAATTCGTGACTGCACCGCGGATTTACCGGGCTCTATAATACGTTGGAGCGCTGGGCGCGCCAGAGCGTTGTCCGCTCGCTGCGGCCATCGCAGGCTCTCCAGCGGCGGCCCGTTCTAGGCGCTCGCCGACATGAGCAGATCTCCGTATTCGAGCACCGAAGCGCTCCAGCCCGGCGGAAGCCAACACGTCGCACTGTATTCGGCGATCACCGCCGGGCCCGCAACCCGGTGGCCGGACCGCAGTCGATCGCGCAGGTAGAGTTGCACGTCCAGCCAGTCGCCGGCGGCGTAGACGCGGCGGGTCCCCTCCGACACCGCGGACCGGGTGGCGGTCGCCACGGTTTCGGGCAACGGTTGAACCACCGGGGCCCGAGCGATGACCCGTAGGGTGACGGCCTCCACCGGCACGTCGTCACGCTGGAAACCGAAGCGTTGTCGGTGGGCGTCGTGGAATGCGTCGAACCAGTTCGCCGAGGCAGCAACGTCCAGCTCGTAGCTCTGACCCTCGTAGCGCGCATCTATACGGCGCTCGATCGTGATCTCCGCGTCGGAGAAACCGTCGTCGGTCAATTCGGAGCGTGCCTGCTCCTCGAGTTCGGCGAGCTCTCCCTCGAGCGCCTCGAGCCGGGCCTCTCCACCACGTCGCAGCACGCTGCGCGAGCTGTCCTTGCGCACATCGGCGACCAGGATGCCACGGGCCGAAAGGGTCCCGGGATCCGGCGGAACGAGCACATGGGGCACGTCGAGACGCTTGGCCAACTCGGCGGCATGCAGCGGTGCCGCGCCGCCGAAGGCGACGAGCACCAGGTCCGCCGGATCGTAGCCGCGCTCGACGCTGATGAGACGCAACGCGCCTTCCATGCGCGTATTCGCGACTTCTAGAACGCCCGCGGCCGCGTCCTCCAACGATTTCCCAAGAGCCTTGGCCAGTTGTTCCAACCGGGGCTCGATCGCCGGACGGTCTAGGGTCTGCTGTCCGCCCAGGAACATTCGGGGCGGGATACGGCCAAGCCAAACGTGAGCATCGGTAACGGTCACGTCGCTTCCTCCGCGACCGTAGCAGATCGGGCCGGGAACGGCTCCGGCGCTCTCGGGCCCGACCTTGAGTGCCCCTCCCGGATCGAGCTCGGCGATCGAACCGCCGCCAGCGCCCACCGTGTGGATGTCCAGGACCGGGATCGCCACCGCAAGTCCCGAGATCTCGTATTCCCTCGTGTTGACCGGCCTGCCGGGACACAGCGAAACATCGGTCGACGTTCCGCCCATGTCGAATGAGAGCACCTGAGTGAATCCCGCTCGGCGCGCCGCCTCCAACGCCGCCACGACGCCTCCGGCGGGGCCCGAGAGTATCGTGTGCACCGGCTCCCGGGCCGCCCGGCCCACCGAGAATGCGCCACCGCCCGACGCCATGATGCGAATCCGGCTCGCACCGCTCTCTCGCTCCAGCGAGGCCAGATAACGGCGGACGAGTGGTGCTACGTAGGCGTTGACCAGGGTCGTGGAGAAGCGCTCGTACTCACGGTACTCGGGCAACAGCCGGCCCGATTCGGTGACGGGAATCTCCAGCGGCGCCAGGCTCAGAGCCACGGCGTCTTCGTGGGCCGAATTGGCATAGCTGTGCAAGAGGCCGATGGCAACAGAGTCGATGCCGTGGAGCCGCTCGACCAGCGCCTGCAACTCCGCCGCATCCAGCGGACTCTCCTCGGAGCCATCCTTCAGCATGCGGCCGCCGATCCCGAAACGATCCTCGGCGGAGACGAGCGGAGGCGGCCTGTGGCCGACCAGCGCGTAGAGTTGGGGCCGCGCCTGACGGCCGATGTCGATCAGGTCCTCGAATCCTCGATTGGTGATCCACGCCGTGCGCGCGCCACGTCGCTCCAGTAACGCGTTGGTCGCGACTGTCGAACCGTGGGCAAGCACGAAATCTTCGCCCGGCTGGAGAATCTCCGTGATTCCTTCGAGGACCGCCTTGGCCGGATTCTCCGCCGTGGACGGCCGTTTGTGCACGGCGATCGCTCCATCTTCTCTCAGTACGACGAAGTCGGTGAACGTGCCGCCGGTGTCGACGGCTACGACAGTGATCTGTCTCGTCCCCATGGGCGCACAACCTACCGGAGTCGGCTCGCCCTGGAAAGCCGTCGAGCCGCAAAGCTTTACGAGAGCGCGTGGAGGATTTAGGCTATTGCATTATGTCGCGTCTATCCTCGAGTGGCTATGGGATCGTTCCGAACCGGGCAGCTTTCCGGGTATTGGCCAGAGATGCCGATATCGTACCGGTTTACCGCGAGATCCCGTTTGACGTCGAGACCGCCGTGCGGTGCTTCGCGAAGCTGGCGCGCCCACCATTCGGTTTCCTGCTCGAATCTGTCGTCGGCGGAGAGAAGTGGGCCCGGTACTCCTTCTTGGGCACGGGTGCGTTGGGCGCCTGGCGTGTGCGCGATGGTCGTCAAGAGACCTGGACACCGGGTCGGGGTTGGAGCTCGGCGGGCGCGGTGGCTGATCCGCTCCAGGGCTTGCTTGCCGCGATGCCCGGTGGACGGGTAGCCTCGCTGCCGTCGCTACCCCGTTTTTGGGGTGGAGCAGTGGGGTTCTTCGGCTACGATACCGTGCGCTTCTTCGAGCGGTTGCCAAGCGGTCCGCCGCGCGGGCTCGACGTTCCCGACGCGCTCATGCTCTTCACGGACGTCGTTCTGGCGGTGGACAAGCTAGTCGATCGCGCCCTGGTCATCGCTCCAGCTCTGCTGGGCGAGAAGTCGCCCGACGATGCTTACGACGATGCGATCGCCAGGATTGACTCGACACTCGCCGCCCTCCGCTCGCAGACGGGCGTGGGACATCTCGCCATCGACCTGGCGGCTTCCGACGTGGCCTGGTCATCGACGTACGAACAGGCCGAATTCGAGCGTGACGTCGAGCGTATTCGCGACTACATACGCGCCGGTGACGCGTTCCAGGTGGTGCTGTCACAGCGGCTGACGACCGAGTTGCGTACGGATCCGTTCACCGTCTATCGGGCACTTCGCATGATGAATCCGTCGCCGTACCTGTTCTTCCTCGACCTCGACGGTGTGCGGTTGATCGGCTCGTCGCCAGAGGTCATGCTTCGC
>JASFLD010000143.1:0-8944 GCA_050118275.1 Gemmatimonadales bacterium | reverse complement strand
GGACCTGCGTGGTCAGGTACAGGTTGTAGCTGAGCTCGATGGTCGTTTCCGCCCGCTCGTGTGGCTGACGCTGGGCTGCCCTCGCATCCATGAACGGGGTGCCGTTCCGGGCGTGAGCGACGCCGATGTAGATCGTCTCGAACCGAATACTGGCGGGCCAGAGAGACGTGTCGGGGTCTGTGGCCTGAGTCGCCTGCCGTGCCTGTCCATCGGCGCAGACAGGAACGAGTATCGCGGTGCAAAGTAGCGCGGAGCACGCGAATCCGTTGGCTAATCGCATAGGCATCGATCATATTACGCGCCGAAATATTGAGTCACAATGTCGGCCGCGGCGGATGGCGAGCGGCGGAGTCGGAGGCGATCCTGGCCGCGAAGCTTCGCACACGGTCACCGGCGCGTTGCGGGGTCATAATGACCAATCGGCGCCGGCGCCTGACGGGGAGCAATAGGCTCAGCTCGAGATGTCGAGGTACACGTATGATCGATCGATTCCTTACCAGTTCGACGCGACGCCTGGCCGTTTCTTGGGCGGTGGCTTTGGCAGCGCTCCTAACCGCGAATCCGTTGGTGGGACAGGAAGAGCGAGACGAACCGTTGATGGATGAGCTGGTCCGCGTCTTCCAGAAGCCGTATCTGAGCTTCGGTACCTTGGTCCAGACGGTGGGTACGTTCCAAGCGGACCGCACCCTGCCGGGCGGCAACGGATTCAGCATAGGAACCGCGAGGCTTCGGATGTACGGCGAGCTCGATAAGGGGTTCGGCTACTTCTTTCAGGCGGACTTCGTTCTCTCGCGGCCGATTCGCGATGCTCAGATGTACTTCAGATTGGCACCCGCTTTGAGATTGGATGCCGGTTTGTTCAAGGTGCCGTTCAGCCGGGAGTTTCTGACCTATGGCGGGGCCATCGACTTCGTGAACCGCGCACGTGCGGTGAGCGCATTGGCACCGGGGCGTCAGATCGGGGTACAGGCCGGAGGAGAGGTCGGCGCCGGCTCCTGGACGTACGCCGTGGGGCTATTCAACGGCAATCGATTCATCGAGGCGAATGTGAACGACAACAACGAGTTCCTCTATGCGGCGCGGATCGCCTACTTGCCGGGTGCGCTGCGGGGACCGGGTGAATCCGATCGCTTCGTTGTCGGCCTGAATGCGGCCTACAGTAGAGACGGCGATGTGACGCTAATCGGGATCACGGACAGCTTTGAGGGGGAACGGGCGTTGTTCGGCTTGGACGCCCGGTGGAATCGTGATCGCTGGCTAGTGGCGGGAGAGTGGCTCGTCGCGTTTCTGGAGCCCGTTGGCGCTGACAGTTTGAAGCCCTACGGCTGGCACCTGACAGGTGGTTACATGCTGGCCGAACGTTCGCAAGCTCTGCTGCGCTGGGACAGGTTCAGGCCAGCGAACGGGGAGCGCACGGCGGATCTGATCATCGCCGGCTTCAACCACTGGCCGACCCGCGCTACCGAGGTACAGGTGAACCTCGGGGTCCCGACCGAGGGTGATCTCGACCGTAGCCAGGCGCTCATCAACCTGCAGCTGGCGTTCTGAGCTTCAGGTCATGCGCGTTCCGCTCCGGTACGAGTCTGGCGCTAGCGCGCCGGGTTCTACTCCTGCCGCAGCGCGACCAGCGGATCGACCTGCGCCGCGCGCCGCGCGGGAAGCCAGGCGGCCAACAGCGAGACAGCGGCGAGCAGAACAGCGACGAGCGGAAGGACCATGGGGTCGAGGGGCGAGGTTTGGAATAGCAAGCCGTGCATCAGACGTGTCAGCCAGAAGGCGGCCGCCAGGCCGAGGGCGATACCGATCAGTGCCACTCTGGCCGTGCGGGCCAGCACTCCACGTTGTACCGCGCTGCCGCTGGCGCCGACGGCTATTCGGATGCCCATCTCGCGCGTTCGGCTGCTGACCAGGTAGCTGGTGACGGAGTAGATGCCTACTGCGGCGACCGTCATCGCTATCGCGGCGAACAGGCTCAGCAGCACCATGAAGAAGCGCCGTTCGGCCAGCGACGCCCCGACTATCCGGTCCATCGTCGAGACATCGTACACCGCGACCTGTGGATCGATGGAGCGGACGGCGGCCCGGAACGGTGCAGCCAATCGTGCTGGATCTCCACTTGTTCGCAACACCACGCTCAGCGAGCCGATGGCGAACTGGCGGTAAGGTATGTAGACGACACTGCGATCTTCATCGTCCAGACCTTGTAATTTGACGTCACCCACCACGCCGACGACCTCACGCCATGGTTCCTCTCTCTGGAAAGCCAGGCCGAAGCGGACGCGGTGGCCGATGGGATCTTCGCCGGGCCAGACATCCCGCGCCATCGATTCACTGATCACGATGACCGGCCGGCTATTGGCGTTGTCCGATGGTCCCAGTCGCCGCCCGGCGACGAGTGGGATGCGCATGGCCCGGAAGTAGTCGCCGATCACGGGCCGCATCGACGCCGCTGGCTGGTCAGCCGGCGAAACATCGGGCCTCCCTTCGACCTCGAGGCTCGAGACGACATCGCCTTCGTAGATGGGTAGCAGCCAGACGCCGGCCGCGACCTCGACATCGCGTCGAGCTTCCATGGCCGCGAACACCTCATCGTAGAGCGCCACCCGTGAACCGCCTTCACGGTACCGCTCACCGCTGAACGACGTTTCCGCTGTCAGCAAGCCGCGTGGCTCGAAGCCGGGATCGACTCGCTGCAGCGTCACGAAGCTCTTCAATAGCAGCCCGGCTCCGACCAACAGCGTGAGTGCCAGGGCGATTTGTGTCACGACCAGTGTGTCGCGCCAGCGATTCCCGCCGCGCCGGCCCGCGGCCGACCGGTCGCGTCCCAGAGCGAGGCCGGGGTCGCCCCGGGTGGCATGGAGCGCCGGAAGCAGGCCGAACAGGATGCCGGTGACCACGGCCAGCGCGGTCATCACCGCGATCACCGGGCCGTCGAGTTGCACCGCCTCCAGTCGTGGCAGGTCCGACGGCGCCAGAGCCAGCAACCCGTCAACGGCCATGTAGGCCACGTACACTCCCGCGGCGCCAGCGACCAGCGCGAGAACGACGCTCTCCGTCAGCAGCTGAGCGGCGACGCGCCGCCGCGTAGCACCCAACGCAGCGCGGACCGCCACTTCGCGCGCCCGCGCGATGGCACGCGCCAAGAGTAAGTTCGCCACGTTCACGCAGGCGACGAGCAACACCAGGCCGACGCCGCCCAGCATGACGAGCAGCGCGGGTCGCACGTCGCCGATGAGCCAATCGTGCAGTCGTACCGCGGCGATGCGCACGTTCGCGTTGTCGTCCGGGTACTGGGCTGCCAGACGTTCGCCGAGGACGTCGAGCTGTGTCTGGGCCGCTTCCATCGTCGCGTCTGGCGCCAGGCGACCGACGACGCGGGCGAACCAGCAGCCGCGGCCGCAGGCAGCATCGGCACTCAACGGCCGCCAAAACTCCGCCTCGGGAAAGAAAGGCGTCTTGAAGCCGGCTGGCATTACGCCGATCACCTCGAACTCCGTGCCGCTCAACCGGACGGAGCGCCCGACCAACGATGGATCTCCGCCGTAGGCGCGAAGGAACAGGCCGTGGCTCAGCACGACGACACGGGGTGCTCCATCGACGGCATCGTCGGGCACGAATTCGCGGCCCAACAGCGGAGCGACACCCAGCACCCGGAACATGTTCGGCGTGACTCGCGCACCGGGGATGCGTTGGGCCAGCTCGCCGGTTATCAAGGTAGCCGTCGCCCTTCCCGATGCCGCCATGTCGGCGAAAGCAGGGGCCTGGCTGCGCCAATCTTCGTAGTTCTCCAACGATGTCGATGACAGTTCGCCGTCGGGGATCTCGCGGTTCCATACCGCCGCCAACCGCTCGGGCTCATGATACGGCAACGGTCTCAGCAGGACGCCGTTCACGACGCTGAAGATGGCGCCGTTGGCACCGATCCCCAGGGCGAGCGTCAGCACGGCCCCTAGAGTCAGGCCGGGCCGAGACCGGAGTTGCCGGAGCGCGAAATGGACGTCCTGTCTAAGCGTGTCGAGCACGTGACTCCTCCCTGTGGGTCGGGTGCGTCGCCGTGATCCCGATCGAGGGTGCACGGGACGTGCCAAGCGATCGATTTGAGGAAGAGCGCCGAAGACAGCAGCGGCGACTAACACTCGAGGGAGGCCGGCTTCCCGGATTCGGGATGGCGTGTCCGGCGCCGGACAGTCGGCCTGGGGAGAGGACGAGGACCGAGAGCTGGCGTTCCTCGCTCCTCAGCGCAGCACTCGGCGCTGCCGGGCGAGGTCGATCAGGTCGACTTTCCCGTATCCGCCGCGGGCCAACGACTCGATGACCGGCCGAGCGTCTTCGACGCGGCCGAGATAGAGCAGAGCGCGAGCCCGGGCGGCGCGGAGCCGTGTCTCCTGCGTACCGGTCGCGGCCTCCACGGTCTCGAGCGCACGCACCCAGTCGGCCCGCGCCTCTTCGTCCGACTCGAGCCGCTGGCGTATCCGCCCGAGATCGATCAGCGTCTCCGCCAGGGCCTGACGTGCTAGCCGGTCGTCGGGCTGCTCCGCGACAATGTTGGTCAAGTCCGTGACTGCCGCGTCGGCCGCTCTCGCCGCCGAGACCGGTTGACCGTTCGCCAACAGGAGCAGCGCGGACACGTGCTGAGCCGATGCCAGACCGCGGCGCCACTCGGCGCGGGCTGTGTCCTGCGCGAGCAGATCTCGGTAGGCGGCTCTGGCGGCCGAGACCTCGTCTGTAGCCGCGTCGATCCGGCCGCTGGCCAGCAATGCCGCACCGTAGTCGACCCGTGCAGAGGCGAGCCTCTCTGTCCAGTCGGCGTTGGTCGGATCGTGGTTACTGAGGCCCTCGTACATTCTCACGGTGATACGGTAGTGATAGACCGCCGAATCGAGATTGCCGAGCATCTCGTGGGCATCGGCCAGGAAGTAGTGGCTCGTGGTCAACGCCTCGGTCCACGTGGTGTTCGTGCTATCGGAGCGTGCAACGCGCTCGCGGATCTCGAAGTCGGCGCGAAATCGTTCGAGCGCGGGTTCGATCTCTCCGAGCTTCTGGAGTATCACCGCCACCGTATTGTAGCTTCGGGCGAGGTCGAGTTGTCGGTCGAGGTCGTCGGGAGCTCTCTCGACCAATCCCTCTTTTATGGACATTGCTTGTTCGAACGATTCCAGTGCACCACGCAGATCGCCCCGCGACTCCCGTAACGAACCGATGTTGCTGTTGGCGTACCCCAGTTCGAGCTGCCACTCCGAGTTATCGGGATCCTTTTGCACGAGCCGTTGCGCGATGTCGAGATAGGCCTCGAATTGCTGCATGGCGGGATCCAGCTCTCCGCGCAACCAGTACGCGTACCCCACATAGAAATGGCTTGCTCCGAGGCCGACTTGCCATTCCCCGTTGTCGGGATCGCGGTTACCGAGTGCCGAGGCTAAGGCTAGCGACTGCTCGAATGCTTCCAGGGCGGCATCCAGGTTCCCCTGTCCCATCCTCACTTGGCCCAGTTGGTTCAGGGACTGGGAGCGGCGAAACAGCTCCTCGTCGCTCAGCTCTTGCTCGGGTACCGCGGCGAAGTATTCGAGCGCTTTGTCCGCTACGTCGTCGAGGATCTCCAAACGCCCGATAGGCTGGAGCTTCTGGCTCAGGTCGCCAACCATGAAAGCGATGAGGTCCTCAGCTTGCGCGCGTCGCCGGTCGGCTTCACCGCGGGCTCGATTAGCCTCGATGGCGAGGTAGGCGATGATCACGGCGCTCGTGAGGATCGCGACACTGAGGGCGGTTGCTGCCGCCACACCGGCTTTGTGACGTTTGACGAACTTGCCCAACCGGTAGGTGGCACTGGGAGCGCGAGCCAGTACGGGCTCGTCGTTTAGATAGTGGGCGATGTCGGACTGGAAGGTACTTGCCGTTTCGTATCGCCGTCCTCGCTCCTTCTCCATCGCCTTCATAGTGATCCAGGAGAGGTCGCCCCTCAGCTTGCGGCTGAGGGTCGCGGGATCGGTTCGGCGCAGCTCCGAGATGGAGACACGACGGTCGCCGAGGCTGTCGAAGCGACGGCTGGGCGTCGGTGGCTCCCGCTCGAGGATCGTGTAGAGGGCCGACAGGCCCTGGATCTCTGTGGGTTCGAATGGGAGTTCGCCGGCCAGCAGTTCGTAGAGGATGACGCCGAGGGAGTAGATGTCGGCGCGCGTATCGATATCGAGTCCGGAGCCTTCGGCCTGTTCGGGACTCATGTAAGCCGGTGTACCGACGAAGAGGCCGGTCTGTGTCTGGATGGTATGCTCGCTCAGCCGCTGGTCGATCGCCTTGGCGATCCCAAAGTCGATCACCTTCGGAACGGGGCTGCCGTCGCGGACGGTGACCAACACGTTAGATGGTTTGAGGTCGCGGTGAATTACGCCCTTCTGGTGCGCGTGCTGTACGGCCTGACAAACGGCCATGAAGAGCTCGAGTCGTTCCTGCACGCTCAGGCGCTGCTCGTCACAGTAGTCGGTGATGGGGACGCCCTCCACCAGTTCCATCACGAAGTAGGGCAGTCCCCTGTCCGTCGCTCCGCCGTCGTACACGCGAGCGATGTTCGGATGGTCCATCACCGCCAGTGCCTGGCGCTCCGCCTCGAAGCGGGCGACCACCTGGCGGGCCTCCATCCCGGGCTTGATCAGCTTGAGGGCAACCTGGCGCTGAATCGGCCGACTCTGCTCAGCTCGGTATACGACCCCCATCCCGCCCTCGCCCAGTACCTCGATCAGTCGGTACGGTCCGATGTGTTCGGGCGCCAAACTGCGGGGAATGGAACCGGCTTCCGGCCGATCGGGATGGTGCGATCGGCCGGAGTCATCCGACGGGCTCATCATGCGGACTTCATCGTCTGTCGTCACGCCCTGTCGACATCAACATCGAAGCATCGGGCTCGAGTCGCTGCGCTCCAGCGGAGGCCGCTCGGTACGAGGTGGCTCAGGAACCCGGCTTGTAGTTGATTATCTCCGGGTCGGTCCAGTGGATGCCTCCGCTCGAGTCCTTGATGGCCAGCGCGTAGGCGTAGGTGGCCGACTCGACGTCGAGGTCGGAGACACTGATCGAGTCGTCGGTCACCAGCCAGTTGAAGGCGTCGGTGTTCTGCATCGCGAACAGCCAGAACGTCCAGCCGGATTGGTTTGGCGCGGGTTGGAAGATGATCTCCCCTGTCTGGCGCATCGTTACCTGGCCGTTGCTGGGGCTCAGGCTGATGCCGCTGCTCGGATCGAAGCTCACGCTGACGTTCGGCATGGGGCCTCCTCTTTATTGGTTTCACACGAGGGTTCAAAGTGCCGAAATGGACGTGATGAACGTCGAACACCCAATATCGATCAGCCAATAATCAAGAGCTGTGCTTGGAGATTCGACATTCGCTGTTCGATATTGGCAATTCCAAAGCCCGCCTCGCGGCCACGCCCGGTTGCCGCGCTCTCATTCGTCATCAGTGTGGCTGACCGCTAGCTGTGTTGAATTACCAAAATCTACCAATCGGTGAGAATTTCCGACAGGCCCCAGCCGAGGAAATGTCCCGGAGCCCTCGCTCGAAGTCGGGCCGCAAATCGATTCAGTCGAGTCGCAGGAGCCGCGTTGGCCTCGTCGGAGTGGAGCTCGCGTCGTCGATCAAAACCGCTGCTCCGGGGTAGCAAACGCGTTCGGAGCGGCCCCGCTGGCCATGATCAGTGTGCGTCCGCTGCGATACCTGTTTCGACGCAGTCGACCGGTCCGCTCGGATGGCGAGCGCGGGCGCCAGTACAAAGAGGGACGATAATAGATGACCGACGTTGTGCTGCCATGCAGATCGAGCGTTGCTATCCGCACTACCTTCTTCGCGTGTTGTCTGCTGCTCTTCTTCGGCGCCTGTGGCGGAGATTCGCCGAGCGAGCCCCTGACCGGCAGCGTCGGGCCCGCGGGCGGCACGCTCGCTTTCGCCGCCGGCAAGGTGAGGCTGGAAGTTCCGCCCGGCGCAGTAGCGAGCGAGGTGACTTTCACGGTGGAGTCGGCCACGGGTTATCCGGACGATCCGAGAATCGTTGATGAGACCATCTACCGGTTCGGCCCTGAGGGTTTGCAGTTCGCGGAGCCGGTCCGTCTCACGCTCAGTTACGAGCGCGCTAAAATACCCGCCGGGCTGAGAGAAGGTGAGCTGCGCTTGTTCCGCGTGGTCGGTGCGGCTTGGCAACAGGTGTCAGGGAGCGAGCCGGATGCGACGGCGCGCTCGGTGAGCGGTTTGATCGGTGGCTTCAGCGTTCTGGGAATCCTGGGCGTACCCGTCGCGAGCGTCGCAGTGACGCCTCAGACTTCGAGCGTCCAGGTGAGCGCGACCGTGCAGCTGACGGCGACGGTGAAGGATGCCTCCGGCAACGTCCTGCCGGATCGAGCGGTCGCCTGGTCGAGCTCCCCAGCGAACATCGCCGAGGTCGATGGGGACGGTTCAGTGACGGGATTGTCGACGGGCGATGCGACGATCACGGCCAGCAGCGAGGGGCAGACGGACGAGGCGCGAGTCACCGTCGTTCAGACGGCAAACCCCGAACTGGAGCTGGTCGCGTCCGGCGTGTCGTCGCCTGTCTTCCTGACGGCGCCGCCGGGCGATGCTGAGCGTCTGTTCGTTGTCGAACGACCCGGTCGCGTCGTGGTCATCCGAAATGGGGCGGTGCTTGCGACGCCGTTCCTGGACATCCAGGACCTCGTGACGTCGGGCGGCGAGCGCGGTTTGCTGAGTGTGGCTTTCCACCCCGACTACGCTCAGACCGGAGAGTTCTTCGTCGACTACATCGACGGCAACGGTGACACGCGTGTCGCACGTTATCGTGTTTCTACCAACCCCGACGTCGCCGATCCCGGATCGGAGCGGGTGATCCTCACGGTGACACAGCCGTACAGCAACCACAACGGTGGTCAATTGGTGTTCGGCCCTGATGGCATGCTGTACATCGGTCTGGGA
>JASFLD010000142.1:0-8962 GCA_050118275.1 Gemmatimonadales bacterium | reverse complement strand
CCACAGCATCGCCGTAGCACGACTCGCCACAGAGGGGCTACGCGGCCAAGCCCCGCGGGTCGCAATCGCAGAACTGGTTTCGCTGTGTCTCAGGTTCGCCGAACTGGCCCGACAAGTCGTGCCGGAACTGCTGAGCGAGATCGAGATCAACCCGCTCGTCATCGCCGATGGACGCTTGGTACCGCTCGACGTGCTCGCTCGCTGCAGGCTTACCGTGACGCCGCGCCCAGAGCCCCGACCGCTCCAAAGAGTCCAGAATCTCCTCGCGCCGCGCACGATTGCCATCGTCGGCGTGTCTGATCGCATGAACCCCGGACGAGTGATCCTGCAGAACACACTCAAAGCCGGCTACGATCCGAGCCGGATCTTCGTCGTCAAGCCGGGATCCGGCTCGATCGAGGGCTGCCGCTGTTATCCCGATGTATCTTCGCTGCCCCAGACCGTCGATCTTCTCGTGCTCGCCGTGTCCGCCGAGCAGATCCCGTCCCTGCTCGACCGCATCGTGCAGCAGAGGAAAGCCGAAAGCGTCATGGTCATCACGGGCGGACTCGAGGAGAAAGCAGGTTCGGAGAAGATCGTCGCCGAAACGCGGGCCGTAATCGCGGCGGCCCGGGCCAGCGAGTGGGGCGGTCCCGTCATCAACGGCGGGAATTCGATGGGGATCCGGTCCGCCCCAGGGGGATACGACACCACCTTCATACCCGACTACAAGCTGGCCCTTTCCGACCTCCCGTCCTCTCCCGTCGCCCTGATCACTCAGAGCGGTGCCTTCGCCGTGGCCAAAGGCAGCAAGCTCGGCATCGCTCCGCGTTACATGATCTCCATCGGCAATCAGATGGACCTGACCATCGGCGACTATCTCACCTACCTGGCCGACGACTCCGAGGTCGAGATCTTCGCCGTATACGCCGAGGGGTTCCGTCCCCTCGACGGCCTGCGGTTCGTCCAGGCCGTCAAGCGCATCTCCGCCAGCGGCAGAAACGTCATCCTGTATAGGGCGGGCCGCACGGCCGAAGGCGCGGCGGCTACCGCCAGCCACACCGCCGCCATCGCCGGAGATTACGTCGTGGCACGCCAGCTGGCGCTCGGCGCCGGCGCCATCGTCTGCGACACCACCGAGGACTTCGAGGACCTCGTCAGGCTGTTCGCGCGGCTTGGAGCCAAGCAACCCGGCGGTCTCCGCCTCGGCGCGCTATCCAACGCCGGTTTCGAGACGGTGGTCATGGCCGATTATCTGGCCGACCTGCAGCTGGCCGAGTTCACGAGGAGGACGCACGATCGCCTGCAGAATGTGTTCAAGCAAGCCCACGTCGACACGCTCGTCGACCCCCGCAATCCCGTCGACGTCACCCCGATGATGGGCGACGCCGTCTTCGCCGCCGCCGTGCGCGTCGTCATGGAAGATCAGAACGTGGACCTGGGCCTCGTCGGCTGCGTGCCCTTCTCGCCGGTCATTCAGACCCTGGCGGCCAGTGACTCACACCCGGAGAACGTCCGCAGCAACGACTCCATCGCCATGCGCCTGGTCCGACTCCACGCGTCCCTCAAGAAGCCGTGGGTCGCCGTGGTCGATGGGGGTCACCATTACGACGCCATGGCCACTATTCTAGAAGAGGGTGGGATCCCGACTTTCCGATCAGCGGACCGGGCCGTCCGCCTGCTGAGTGTGTGGGCTTCAGCTCGTCTGAGGAAGCTCTAGGCAAGACAACAGCCGCGCCGACGCACCCATCGGTGCATCAACGCGGCTCTCTCCTGATTCCCGGCTAGGCTCGTCCTTCGAGCCCCTACCTGTGCCGGAGCTAGCGCCGCCGCGCCTGAACCGGCGCCGGCTCGTGCAGCGCCCACGTAGCCAGAGGACGCAGCGCCTGGCGAACCGCTCCCACCACCGCGTGTTCCGCGACGACAGCCCCCCGCGCCAGTGCCGGAGCGCCGTAACGGATCGCGGCGTAGATCGCGCCGGTGATAACGAAGGGAAGCAGCGGGAAGACCGCCCAAACCATGAAGGCGGCAAATATGCCAAGAACGATCAGCGCGCCGCTTGCCAACTCGATAAGACCGATACCGGCCATGGTTAAGCTCCCTGCCAAGGTTCCTTATCTATATTCAATCTAACGCTCGCGTCAATCGATATCCAGTCTCGCTTGCAACACGGGCTAGAACCTATGTTAGAATACACATCAAGGACGGGAAAGTGCCCGTATTTGCAACGCTTCTCCGCCTCTGCCGGTGGCCGAGCGCGAGGTCCCAGGCCGGCTCACGTAGGTACCCTGGCCGCTCGCCCCGCATCGACCCCAGCCGGGTGGCGCCTCCGGCCCGTCGCGACGATCTTTTCACTAGGAGGCATGACGTCGCTCTCGAGTCCACCGCTGGAAGCAGGATGACCCCATGAACGCAGCCTACTCCCTCGCTACTGTCGCTCTGGCCATAACGATCACCGCCTGCGGCGCCACCCAGACGGGCGCGGGATCACCCGCTGGACGCGAATCGCAAGATCAAATCACGATAGAGGTGGAGAACCGAAACTTCAACGATGCCCGCATCTACCTCCTGGTATTCGGCGAACGAACGCGTCTAGGTCAAGTGCCCGCGCAAACCACCCGGACGTTCTCGTTCCCGGCCGGCCCGAACGAGGTCCGCATCGAAGTCAGCTTCATTGGGGGAGGCGGCTTCGTCACCGACCCCATGGCGGTCAACCCCGGGGATGAGCTGGTGCTGCAGCTCACGCAGAACGACCACCAGTTGCGCAGGCAGTGATCTAAGTGGCTGCGCGAGGCCGGGAAGCTCAGATCGTGTGCACGATCCGCGCGCCGGGCGACCGCCGATCGAGCAGTCGTTCCGCATCCGTGCGGGGCATCCCGAATGTCGTCGTGCCGGCCGCGTCCGCCGCCATACAATTCTCGGCCATCACCGTGACGCTTCGGATGTGGGAGCGCTTCGGCTCCCCCGTCTGCGGATCCAGCATGTGGTGGTAGCGGCGGCCGGCGTAGTCGAAGTACTGGAGGTAGTCGCCCGACGTCGCCACGGCGCAGTCGCTCGCTTCGACGGTTGCGACGATGCCGTTCGGGTCCTCGGGATCGCGGACACCAATCTTCCACGGGTCGCCATCCTCCGAATGACCCAACGCATACAGATCGCCGCCGACGTTCACCAGTCCGTTCTGGATCCCATACGAGCGCAAAGCCTCTGCGGCTAGATCGACGCCATAGCCTTTGGCGATCCCGCCCAGGTCGAGCGCCACGTCCGGATCGCGGAACACGACGGCCGGCTCGCCCCGCCAGCTGTCCAACTCCAGCGCCCGATAAAGCCGCCGGCCGGCCAGTGGCTCCACCTGGGCCGCCGCGGGCGGCGCCTGGCGGTGCCCCACGTCCCACAGCGCCATCGCCTCGCCCAGGCACGGATCGAACGCACCGTCGCTCGCCTCCGCCCAGAGCAACGACTCCTCCAGCACCCGCGCCGTCTGCTTGGAAACCACGACCGGACCCTTGACCGCCAGCACATTCGCACGCCCCACGTCCGACTCATCGCTGAACCAGGTCATCGTACGATCGACATGCCGCAACTCGGCGATCGCCGCGTCGATCGCGGACTGCGCGTAGCGTTCGTCGCGGTGCAGAACCGCGAACTCGGCGAACGTTCCCATCACCGGAATCGTCCGACGGACCAGCGCGCGCCGGCGCCGCAGGGCGGCCGGCAAAGTCGCGACCACGAACGCGCCTAGACCCAGCGCGACGAATTCGCGTCGGCTGGGAAACGAGCGCTCCGGACGCTCGATTGAGTTCATCTCACAGCTCCCCATCGGCCGGGCCGATCAGAGGTTGCACTTTCCACCACACGAGCCGCAATCGGACCGCCCGTCATCGCCACCGCGGGCGATGAAACCAAAGGCCACGAACACGGCGCCAAACACGACGGCGGATATCAGGTAAGTCATCATGAGCTCAGCAGTCCCGCGAATCCCATGAACGCCAGAGACAGCATCCCGGCGATCAGGAACACTATCGCATTTCCTCTCACGATCTCAGGTACTTTGATCAGACCGAGGTTTTCGCGAATCGACGCCATGAGCACCAGAGCCAGTGTCAGACCCGCTCCCGCGCCCCAAGCGAAGGCGACTCCCTCGACGAAGTTGTAGCCACGGTTGGCCTGCGACCATGCCATGAAGAGTATGGCGCAGTTCGTGGTGATCAGCGGCAGGTAGATCCCCAGCGCCCGGAACAAGGCCGGGCTCAGCTTCTTGATCGCCATCTCGGTGATCTGCACCGCCGAGGCGATCACGAGGATGAAGGAGATCAACTTCAAGTACGGCGCGTGAGGCAAGATGAAGGAGTTCAAGAACCACGCGCAGACCGAAGCGACGGTCAGCACGAAAATGTTCGCCGCACCCATCCGCAAGGCCGTGTAGATCCGGCCCGAAACGCCCATGAACGGACACAGGCCGAGGAAATAGGCCAGGGTGAAGTTGTTCACTACCATCGCCGAGATGAAGATCCAGGCCACATTGCCCATCAGGCTGCCCTCCCCACGGCCACCGCATCCAGCCCCGCGTCGGCCCGTTCTCTCTTCCGCTTCTCCCACCAGTTGAGACCCATAAGAATGAAACCGATCGTGAAGAAGCCACCCGGCGGCAGGATGAAGACGATCCACGGCTCGTAGCCGCTGCCCAGCAGACTGAACCCGAGGAACGTACCGTAGCCGAGCACCTCACGGATCGTGCCCATCATCAGCATCGCGATGATGAAACCGATACCCGTGCCCATGGCGTCGAGCATAGCGCGCGGCACGGTATTCCGAGAGGAAAACGCTTCCTGCCGGCCCAGGATGATGCAATTCACCACGATCAGCGCAATGAAGGCGCCCAACGCCTTGTGGACTTCCGGAACCAATGCCTCCAACGTCATGTCGACGATCGTCACGAACGTGGCGATGATCAGGATGTACGTGGCGATCCGCACCTCGCTGGGTATCAGCTTCTTGAACGTCGCCACCAGGACGCTGGAGCAGAAAAGCACGAAGAAGGTGGCCAGTCCCATGGCCAGCGAGTTCTCGACCGTATTGCTAACGGCCAGCGCCGGGCATAGTCCCAGCATCTGGATCAGCACCGGGTTCTCGCGCCAGATGCCCCGCGTGAAATCCTGACCCGGCGTCGTCTTCTTAGGCATCAGTTGGCCTCCCGCAGATATGCCTCTACCATCGGGCCCAGACGCTCGAGTTGATGGTTGATGATCCCGATCACCGCCCGCGACGAGATCGTCGCACCGGTTATCATGTCGACCTCGTTCGCCGCACCGGTCGCACGACCTGTCTTCACCCCGACGAGCGGTACTTCGGGACCGTCAAACTCGGCGATGAAGGCGCTGTCCTTGTCGATCTTGTCCCCCAGACCCGGTGTCTCCTTGTTGGCGAGGACCTTCATGCCCAATAACTTCCCCGCATCCGCGTCGTATCCGAAGATCAGCTCGATGATGTCTTGGAAGCCCGACTCGGCACCCTGGATCGCAAAGCCCAACCGGTTGCCGCTCTCGTCATAGCCGAGGAACACCATCTCCAGACCCGCCACGGGCGGCGTCGCCATCAGTTCGCCCTCGTACACATACAGCGTGTCCCAGCGCGCCGGCCCCTTCAGCACCTCGGACACGGCCAGGCGCAGCTGCTGCGCCTTGTAGGCCTGTATGCGAGGCTGGGTCATCTGATACACGAACACGATCAGCAGGCCCGCCAGCGCCCCCGCGGTGCCCAGCGTCAGCAGCAACCGCCAGGAGGGGACTTCCGCCTGTCCCGCCAGGGGAAGCTCGCGCCGCGTGCCGGCGTCCGCCGAGCCCGGGCCGTTCACGAAGCCGCCTCCTGCGGACGTGTACCGAACACATTGGGTTGTGTCCAACCATTGATGTACGGGACCATCGCGTTCATCAGCAAAATCGCGTACATCACCCCCTCCGGCAGACCGCCCCAGAGGCGGATGAGCACCACCAGAGCGCCGACACCCGCGCCGAAGATCCAGCAGCCCTTGTTCGTCACAGGCGAGGTGACCATGTCGGTGGCCATGTACCAGGCGCCCAGCATCAGGCCACCCGAGAAGAGCATGAAGAGACCGCCGGGATAGCTCGGATCGAGGAAATGAACGAACTCGGCCAGTATCGCGACCGTGATGAAGATGCTCACGGGGATGCGCCAATTGAGGAAGTTGCGCAGAGCCAGATAGCCGCCGCACAGGATGATGAGCAGCGCGGATGTCTCACCCGCCGACCCACCGATCGTGCCGAGCATCAAGTCTCGCACGCTCGTTCCCACCGCCTCGAACTTCATCAGTCCCAGCGGCGTCGCGCCGGTCACCATGTCGCTCTCACCCACACCCATGAAAGGGAGCGTCAGATTGTCCGGATAGATGTTCCAGAAGCCCTGCACCTGGACGGGCCAAGTCGTGATCGCCACCGGGAAGGCCGCCTGCAGGAAAGCGCGACCCACCAGCGCCGGGTTGAAGATGTTCTTGCCGAGCCCACCGAAAATCAGCTTGCCGAACGCGATCGCCACGACTCCGCCCAGGAACGCCATCCAGAGCGGCAGTCCCGGCGGCAGCGTCAGCCCGAGCAACAGCCCGGTGATCATTCCCGACCCATCACGCAACGAACCGCGCGCCCCCAGCACCCATTCGGTCAACAGCGACCCGGTCGTTGCCGCCATGATTACCAGCAGGGCCCCCAAACCGAAGAACCAAGAGGCAGCAGCGATGATGGGTACGAGGCTTCCCACGACATTCCACATGATCTGTGGCGTCGTGGCGGGTCCTTTCAGGTGCGGCGAAGCTGTGACGAGGAACCGAGGCTGGCTCATGCCGCCGCCTCTCGTGCCTTCAATCTTCTTATCGCCGAGCGGGTAACCTGGAACAGCTGCGACAGCGGGATGTTGGACGGGCAGACGTAGGAGCAGCACCCGCAGAGCATGCAGTCCCAGATGTTGTGCTCCTCTGTCTCGAAGTATTGCTCCGCCAGCGCCAGCTGTCCCAGCAATTGCGGATTGAGAAAGACCGGACACGCGTCGAGACAGCGCCCGCAGCGAATGCAGGGATACGATTGCTTTCCCTTCGTCTCGTCCTTCGACAGGACGATCACACCCGTGACACCCTTCAGGATCGGCACGTCCAGGCTCGCCTGCGGCGCCCCCATCATCGGACCGCCGAAGACGATCTCGTGGGCGTCTTCCGTCAATCCTCCGCACGCATCGATCAGCTCGCCGACTTTCGTGCCCACCGGTACGATCAGATTGCTCGGCCGTCTGACACCCAAGCCGGTAACCGTGACGATCCGCTCGATCAGCGGAAGACCCGTCTCGAAGACCTCGGCGATCGCCGCGCAGGACCCCACGTTCTGTACGACGACGCCCACGTGCAGCGGCAGCTTGCCCGACGGCACCTCGCGATTCAACAGCGCGTTGATCAGCATCTTCTCGGCACCTTGAGGGTACTTCACCGTCAGCGGGTGCACGCTGACATTCAGATCGCTCGGCAAAGTCCGCCTGATCGCGTCGATGGCGTCCGGCTTGTTCTTCTCGATGCCGATCATCGCGCGGTCGACGCCCAGCGTGTGCATCATGATCCGGATCCCCATATGCACACGCTCGGGGTACTCCACCATGGTGTGGTGGTCGCTAGTCAGGTACGGCTCGCACTCACAGCCGTTGATCACGATCGTGTCCACCGCCACATCTTCGGGCGGCAACAGCTTCACGTGCGTCGGGAAGGCGGCACCGCCCAATCCAACGACACCGGCATCCTGGACCGCCTGCACCACCTGCTTCGCTGACAAACCCTCCCAATGCGGTACCAGCCTCGGGCGCGGCGCTTGCGCCGAGTAGCGGTCCACGGCGATGCGAATCGCCGGCTTGTACGTCCCGTCCGGGTGGGGCCAGAGCTCGATCGCCTGGACTTTGCCGCTGGCCGATGCGTGAACCGGAGATGAGATGAACCCGTCGGCCCGCGCGATCCTGTCCCCTCGCTCCACACGGTCCCCCGCCTCTACGATGGGAACCGCGGGCTTACCCGTATGTTGACTGAGCGGCAGAATGACCTCGTCCGGGAACGGCAACCGTCGGATCTTCTCCCGCTCGGTCAAGTCTTTCAGTTCAGGTGGATGAACTCCGTGCCTGAAGCTTCGGCCTCGGGTAGCCATCTAGTGTCCTATTATCCAGTTCAATATCCAATATCGAGCAAGGAACACCCAATGGCGAAATGCGGCATTCGAACATTGGATGTTCGATATTCGATATTCAAATGCATCAGTTGAACGGTTCCGCCCGCTTGATCCACTTGTCCAGGTCCTTCTCCTTCGGATTGAGCGGAGTGCCTGGGTGTATGATCCTCACGGGGCACTTCTCGGCCGCCTGCACCAGCTGCTTGAATGTCCCCGCTTTCGGGTCCTTGATATACGCCTGCTTGTTCTCGTTGTAGGCGAACATCTTCTTGTTGATATTGGTGCACTCGTTACAGGTAGTACAACGAGCCGTCTCGATGTACGGCTCCATCGCCAGGCCTTCTTCTTCCTCCTCCTTCTCCGGCGCGGCGGCAGGCGCCTCCGCCACCGCCGTCGCCGTCGGCGCCGCCGCGGCCGCAGGGGCTGCTGCTCCCGCTGTCGTCCCGCCGCCGATCTGTACCTCGGACATGTCGAGGCTCAAGGGCCGCAGCCCGGGTGCCGACTGCGCCCGCTTCAGCAGGTCGGCGACCGTCATCTGGCCGTTGCCGGACTTGAGCAGCCCCTCGGCCAGGCGGCGAGCGACGACCTGCGGGTACTTCGTCTTCAAGTCGGTGATCTTCGCCTCGTACTCGGCCCGCAACGAGTCCATCTTCTTGTCGAACTCTACCTCGAGCTCGGCCTCGACGACCCCGCGGTGCGCGTCGGACGCGGCCAGACCCGCCATCTCACGCAGCGTCAGCCACAAGTCGAGCCGATCCTCGGCCAGTTCCACGATCTCC
>JASFLD010000141.1:0-8967 GCA_050118275.1 Gemmatimonadales bacterium | reverse complement strand
GACTTGTGGCTTCGGGAAGTAGTGAGTGATGGTGCCAATCAGTTCTTCCGCCATCGTACCCTCCTCGCCATCGTCGATAGTGGCCGATACGCCCGCGGATCCGATCGCTCATGTCCCGCTGCCACCCGGCGATCGGCTCGCCGCTCGACTGCCTGCGAACATCGCAACGTACCGTGGCCCCGCTCACCGCGAAAGCAGACCGGCGCCGCCGTTCTACAGCAGCGCCAGCCGACTACTACCGCCAGCGAACCACTGTGCTATACTGACCATGGGAGATCCGCTGTTCGCCCTCCCACACGCGCATCGGCAGAGCGCGCGCTCACCGTGACAGCACGTGTTTCCCAGTCTGATATGCACGCTCAGCTGCCAAAGGAGGCTGCTAGGAATGGCCGACCACCAGGGGACGATCGGAATACTGACGGGCGGAGGCGACGTACCGGGCCTGAATCCGGCGATTCGCGCGATCACCATTCGAGCTTTGCGCGAAGGTTACAGGGTGGTGGGAATTCGCCGCGGCTGGGCCGGACTGGTCGATCTCGTCCCGGACAAGGAGGCGGATAATCGCAACTGCATCACCACGCTCACCGAGGATGTCGTCAACCGGGCCGGCCGGACCGGGGGAACGTTTCTGCACACTTCGCGCACACGCCCCAGCCACTTGCCGCAGGCGCTGGTTCCGGCACACCTCGCCGACCGATATGCCAACGATATCAACGACGTAACGCCCGACATCCTCAAGAATCTCGAGTTCCTCGGTATCGATACGCTGATCCCCATCGGCGGCGATGACACGCTCAGTTATGCGCAGCGGCTTCACGAAGAGGGAGTCAGAGTCGTTGGAATACCCAAGACCATGGACAACGATGTGCCCGGCACCGACTACTGCATCGGCTTCAGCACCTGCGTCGCCCGCACCATTCAGCTCACCCACAGCCTGAGAACGACCGCCGGCTCGCATGAGCGCTTCCTGATCATAGAGGTCTTCGGCCGCTACGCCGGCTACACGGCTTTACTGCCGACCATGGCCGGCGCCGCTGACCGCTGCTGCATCCCCGAATACCGCTTCAATATAGAGCGCCTGGCCGAGCTGCTCATCTACGACCGCAATCGCAACCCCAGCAAGTATTCAGTCGCGCTCATCTCGGAGGGGGCCCAGACGGCGAGCGACGCCGGGATGTCGTTTCTCGGCGACGAACAAGACCAGTACGGCCACAAGAAGCTGGGCGGGATTAGCGACAAAGTCGGCGCCGCGCTCAAAGAGATCTCGCCCAACTACAACGACGGGCGACGCGTGAACGTCGTCAACCAGCGGCTGGGATACCTCGTCCGCTGTGGCGACCCCGATGCGCTCGACGCCATTGTGCCCATGGCCTTCGGCAACCTGGCCCTCGATCTCGTGCTCTCCGGCGCCAAGGGCCGGTTGGTCAGCCTGCGGAACGGCGTCTATGACAGCGTTCCCATCGACGTGGTCACTGGACGCAAGAAGGTAGTCGACATCCACAAGTACTACGACTCGGACCGCTTGCGGCCGCGGTACAAGACGTTCTTGCGCCAGCCGTTGTTCATCATGACGAGTGACGTGTAGAACTCGAGCGTCGGCTGTTAAGGTTTGCTGGAACGAAGGCTCGGCAGTGACAGGTCCCTACTTACCGATTGGCGGCGCCCCGCGGCGGGCTGGCCTCGCTCCCCCGCACGAATGGGAGGGCGCGACCGAGCCAGCGCGACATGCAGCGAGGCAGCCGGTCGTGCCCGACCTCAGGCGCTATCGGCACCTCGACCGGGCACCAACCCCGCCAGCGCCATCAGCGCCGCTCCCCGCACCGCTGCGACCTGCGTCTCCAAGACCACGCAGCGACGTTCGGCCGCCGCCGCGGCGAGCGACGCGCGGAGCGGCCGATCGGGGGCCAAAAGTCCGCCGGCCAATGCCAGTCTCGGCGGCGCGCTCCAAGGTCCCAACTGGGCAAGCAGCGCATCGATGTGCGCCGCCAACGAGTCCACCGCCTGCGAGACGATCGCCACCGCCGCCGGATCTCCCGCCGCAGCCAGGTCGCACACCGCCGGCGCCAGACCGGCGATCGTCGTCTTCCCGGCTCGGGCCGCCCACGCGATCAAGTCTTCGGGACCGATCAAGCTCAGTTCGGCTACGAAATGCGCCTGCATTTCGGTAGGCTCATCGCGTCCGTCGGCCGAGCGTGCAATCGCGCGCAGTGCCCGCAACCCGATCTCGTAGGCACTCCCCTCATCGCCCAGCAGCAGCCCCCAGCCGCCCACCCGCGCCTGCCGCCCGTCCTCGGCCCGGCCCAGCGCCACCGAGCCGGTCCCAGCGATCATTAACAGGCCCGGCCCGGCCCTGAATGCATCGAAGAACGCTGCCTCGGCGTCGGTAACGACTCGCACGGCCGCCGCCAGATCGTGCCCGGCTAGCGCCGCTTCAACTGCCTGACGCTCTTGCTCACGGCCCACACCGGCAAATCCACCGCACAGCGCCGCACACGGCAGCGCGATGTCGGCTGCCATGGCGGCGCTCTGGACGGTCGAGACGACGCCTTCGATGTCGATCGGCAGGTCGCGTCCGTCCACCAACGCCGGTCCTGTGGCCGCCCGCCCCAATTCGGCCCCCGCTTGGTCGAGGATGACCGCTCGGGTGCGGGTGCCACCGCCGTCGACCCCGATCACCAGACGACCGCTCATACCCGTTCCTCGTCCTTTCCGGCGGCTACGCCGATCGGGTCACCGAACGTCCAGGCATCGCGGTCAGCCAGCCCGTGAGGAAGGTCACCGCTGTCCCCACCAGCGTGAACCAGGGCCAGGCCACTGCCTCGCGCGCGAACAACCAGATGCCGGTTACAGTAGCGATCCCGATCACTACCGACGCCATGACCCCGCCCGGCCGGATATTCGGCACGAACCGCGCCAGTGCGAACGCGCCCAGCAGACCGCCGTAGACCAGCGACGCGATGCCCAGGCCTACTTCGACCGCCGCCGTGCCACGACTCAGCGGGATGAAGACCAGCGCCCCTCCGATCAGCAACGCGGACCACATCAGCGTGAAGAGCTTCCCAACCCACAGAATCCGCGCGTCGTCTTCGTCCACTCCCCGCGCCGGAGCCCAGAAATCGTAGGCGCTGGCCGAGGCGAGCGAGTTTATCGACGACGACAGACTGGACATCGCCGCTGCAAAGATCCCCGCCACCAGCAGCCCGGTCAGACCGGGCGGCAGCTCCTCGACTATGAAGCGAGCGAAGATCTCGTCGGGACGCTCGAAGGCGCGTGCCTCGTAGAAGGCCCACAGACCGAGCCCGATCGCCAGGAAGATGGCGAACTGAAGCATCACCGCCAGCGCGCTGCCGATCAATGCCCGCTGACTGGCCCGCACGTTCCGACACGTCAACAGCCTCTGCACGATCAACTGATCGGTACCGTGCGAGGCCATGCTGAGGAATGCCGCTCCGATGAATCCAGCCCAAAACGTGTACGGCACGCCCGGGTCGAGCGAGAAGTCGAATACCGCCGTCTTTCCCGCGGCATGGGCGGCGGAGAAAATCTGCGACCAGCCGCCCGGCACCAACAGATCGAGCGTCACCGCCGCCGCGAATGCGCCGACCAGATACAACCCCATCTGCAGGGCGTCGACCCAGATCACCGCCTTGATGCCGCCGAAGTACGTGTAGATGACCGTGAGCAATCCGATCACGGCGATCGACACCGGGTACGGCCAACCGGTAATCAGCGCCAAGGGGATGGCCGTGGCGAACAGCCGTACCGAATCGGCCAGCAGCCGCGTGATCATGAAGATGGCCGAAGTGAAGCGCCGCGTCCCACGCCCGAATCGCGCTTCCAGCAGCTGGTACGCCGTCGACAGCTCGCCCCGAAAGTACGCCGGCAACAAGGCGAAGGCCACGGTCGCGCGGCCCAACAGGTACCCGAAGGTCAGCTGGAAGAAACCGAGCGTCCCGAAGTACGCCACGCCCGGTATGCTCAGAAACGTGAGCGTGCTGGTCTCGGTGGCGACCACCGAGAGCATCACCGCGCCCCACGGCAGCGAGCGGCGCCCCAAGAAATAGTCGCTACCGCTGCGCTGACCCCGGCCCAACCACGCGCCCCATGCGGTAACGCCGATCAAGTAGAGGACCAGGACGGCGAAGTCGAGCGGTGTGGTGGCGCCCCTCACCCGTCGATCTCCCTAGACCCAGATCGGCGCACGTTCCCGTCCGATCACGGCGCAACGCTCGAGCGCTTCCGAACCCTCATGTCCGTGATCGCCTGCGCGACCGCGTCGTGCACGGCGCGCCGCAGCGGGATGTGCTTTTGGTTCGCCCGCGTCGGGTCCACCCGATTCGTCAGCAATACGACGAACACGTCCAACCCGGGGTCCATCCAGATGCTGGTCCCCGTGAACCCGGTGTGTCCGAAGGCCTCGTACGTCAGATAGTCGCCCGAGGATGCGGTGCCGTTGGGCCGATCCCAGCCCAATCCGCGTCGTGACAGCGTATCCTGTCGCTCCGTGAATCGTGCGATGGTCGACGCCTCGACGATGCGCACCGGGTCAGCCGAAGCTGGACAGTTTGTTTCGCCGTCCGGACACCAGTCCATCACGCCCCCGTTCAGCATCATCTGGGCGTAGATCGCCAGATCGCGGGCCGACGAAAACAACCCGGCGTGCCCGGAAACACCGCCGAGAGCGTAGGCGTTCTCATCGTGTACGACGCCGTGTACGTGCTCGTGCCGAAACACCGTGTCCACCTCCGTCGGCGCGATACGCGGCTTCAAAGATGGATCAGGATTGTACCCTGTGTCCCCCATGCCCAGCGGGCCGAACACACGCCGTGCCAAGAATGCGTCGAGCGTCTCGCCCGTCACCTTCTCGACGACGAAGCCCAACGTGATGAATCCGAGATCGCTGTAGATGGTGGAATCGCCCGGGGGATAAATCAGCTCGATTGCCGCGATGAGGCGCTCGTAGCCTGCACGCCCGCTCTCCTGCTGCCACAGCGGCAGCCAGGCTGGAAACCCTCCCCGGTGCAACAGCAACTGCCGCACCGTCACCGATTCCTTTCCACCGCCGGTGAACCACGGGAGGTATTTCGCGACTCGCGCATCAAGGTCGACCTCCCCCTCCTCGGTCAGAATCATCATCGCGGTGGTCAGGCCCACCACCTTGCTCAGCGACGCCATGTCGTAGATCGACGAGTCGTTCACCGCACCGGCGTCTGGAGCCCAGTCCAATCGTCCGTAGCCTCGCAGGCGGACCAGCCGGCCGTGGCGGCCGACCGCCAACGCCGCCCCCGGCGCCGCCGAGTCGGCGATCGCCGCTTCGATCACACTGTCCACCCGGGCCAACCCCGCCGCACTCATCCCGACATCGGCAGGGGCCGCCGTTGGCAGCGGTGCTCCGACCTCGGCGCGTGGAGCACAAGCGGCGGCCGACCATGCCAGGACCGCGACACCGAGCCCTGCGATTCGCCACTGAGTCATCGATTTTCTCCCGATCGGGCCGGGCGCTGCAGCCCCTCACCGACCCGGTGAAACGGTGGAATGGAGATAGGCAGCCGCCCGCTGATCGCCGACTCCCCCATCAGCGCTCGGGCCGCCGCTCGCTCCGAGACCTCTCGACCTCCCCAGGCCAGCAGGTACGTCCCCACGTTCGGCATCACGTTCAGCAAATACGGGTTGCCGAACGACACCAGGATCGTCGGTTTGCCCGATTCGATCAGCACGTTGACGAAGTCGATCGTCGATTCCGCCACGGCCACCGTCCCGGAGCCGGAACGCGGTCCGACGTTGACGGACACCAGCACCAGATCGGCAGAGTCCGCCAGTACGGCGAGCGAATCGTAATCCGGCTGAGTCCCGTAGCTGGCCCAAGCACGATCGAGCCGCTCGAAATGCGGCGCGATGGTGGCCTGAAACACGCGTCCCGCGATGGGGTCTTCACGCCGAGCGAAGACGAGGCTCAACACTCGTCTCACCTCCATCGTATCGATGGGCACAAGACCGTCCCTGTCCCGCGGCAACGTAATCGACCGCTCTGCCACGGTATCGGCGAACGCGGCGTGGCTCTGGCTGCCCACCACGGCGGCGATCGTATTCAGGTCGACTTTGCGGCCCTCGTGCAGACCGGCCCGCGCCTTGAGT
Source organism: Gemmatimonadales bacterium (assembly GCA_050118275.1). Lineage (GTDB taxonomy): Bacteria > Gemmatimonadota > Gemmatimonadetes > Palauibacterales > KS3-K002 > JASFMO01. The sequence goes on along the minus strand of JASFLD010000141.1, from coordinate 2,832 downwards.
ACCAGCACGCGCCGCAAGGACTCATCGATGCGCTCCTCGCTCAGCCGCCCCTCCCCGACCGCGGCGACGACCGCATCGACCGTTCCCTTCACATCGCCCGGCGCCAAGATCACGTCCGCGCCCGCTTCGATCGCCAGTACCGCCGACTCCGAGGCGCCGTACCGGTCCGCAATCGCCCGCATCCGCATCGCGTCCGTATAAATCGCCCCTCTGAAACCGAAGTCCTCCCGCAGTATCCCCTTCAGGAAGTACGACGACAACGTCGCCGGCGGCGAATCAGGTCCCAGAATTTCGGGCGCCGCGATGTGCGCCGTCATGATCGCATCGACGCCCACTTCGACGGCCCGGCGGAACGGTACCAGCTCCAGCGAGTCGAGCCGTTCGCGCGTCGCTCCGATCGCCGGCAGTTCGATGTGCGAGTCTTCCCGTGTGTCCCCGTGGCCGGGGAAATGCTTGGCCGTCGTCAACAAGCCGCCGGCGTGCGCGCCCCGGATGAACGCGGCTCCCAGCCGCGCCACCAGATCGGGGTCTTCACCGAACGAACGCGTATTGATGATCGGGTTCTCTGGATTGCTGTTCACATCGAGGACCGGCGCAAACGTCTCGTGCACGCCCACGGCCCGGGCCTCCAGGCCTGTGATCAGTCCCAGCTCGTAGACCAACCCCTCGTCTCCCGTCGCGCCGAACGCCATCGTCGTCGGCATCATCGTCCCGCCACCCAACGACAGCAGGCTCGGGACGGCGTATGTGCCGCCCAAGCGCATCCCCGGGCCACCGGACTCGAGGTCGGCGGTCACCAGCAGCGGCACGCGCGCCAGCTCCTGCAGCGCGTTCAGCTTCGCCGCGAACTCATAGGGTTGGCCGATCGATATCGACACGCCGCCGACCCCCTCGTCGACGACGCGCGCCGCCAGCGAGTCGAACTCGGCACTCGCGGTCGACACATAGCCACCGGGTATCCACGTGTTGACCAGTTGTCCGACCTTCTCCCGCAACGTCAGCGACGCGATCGTCTCGTCGATCCACTGCTGCGCGTCGCGATCGAGTGGCCGGTCGGCTCCCGGCCGAGCCGGCCCGACAGGCTTCTCGGTCACCGGCGGCCCACAGAAAGAGAGTAGCGCCACACACAGCCCACACAGGCTGGTGGCATGTCGTCGGACTGTCATCACAGATTCGTTTCGGTTAGGGCGTTGACTATCGCCCCGGGCATGCTGAGTATTAGGGAACGTGGCCCCACCCAACGTCCCGCGCTAAGACGGACAAGTGAATCATGCAACCTAAGACGACGCTTTGCGGACGGCAATTCCTTATCGGCGCACTCCTCATCGCGGCCGGTTGCGCGCGACCCGAGGGAGGCCAGGAAATGGCGGAGGAGGAGAACGTTATTCGACCGGGAGTCGAAATGCTGCTGGCGGACTCGAGCCACCTCGTACGCGACCGCGCCGTTGGCTTGATCACCAACCACACGGGCATAGCCCGGGACGGCGAGCACACCATCGACCTGTTGCTGAGCAACGAAGTCCAAGTAGTCGCGCTGTTTGGCCCCGAGCACGGTATCCGCGGCGACGTCGACGAGGGCGTGCGCGTCGCCAGCGGCGTCGATGCGCGCACCGGCCTCCCCGTTCACTCACTGTACGGACCGACGCTCAGGCCCAGCGCGGAGATGCTCGAGGGCATCGATGTTCTGGTCTTCGACATCCAGGACATCGGCGCCCGCTACTACACCTATGTATCCACGATGGCCCTCTCGATGCAGGCCGCCGCCGAGAAGGGTATCCCTTTCATCGTACTCGATCGCCCCAATCCCATCGGCGGCGAACTCGTCCAGGGCAACGTCCTCGACCCCGCGTTCGCCACCTTCGTCGGATTGTACCCCACGCCGATGCGACACGGCATGACCGTCGGCGAACTGGCCCGTCTGTTCAACGATCACTTCCGGATCGGGTCCGACCTCCACGTCGTGCCCGTCGCGGGGTGGACCCGCGACCTGTGGTACGATCAGACCGGACTGCCCTGGGTACCGACATCTCCCAACATGCCCGACCTCGAAAGCGCCACACATTATCCCGGCACCTGTCTGTTCGAGGGCACCAACCTGTCCGTCGGACGCGGCACCGCCGAGGCGTTCCAGATCATCGGCGCCCCCTGGCTGGATGGCGACACGCTGGCCGCGCGCCTCAACGGCTACGGTCTGCCCGGTGTGCGCTTCGAGGCGATCACCTTCACGCCTGACGACCCCAGCGACGAGAAGTTCGCTGGCGAACAGCTGAACGGGGTGCGCTTCGTGACCACCGATCGCAGCGTCTACGATCCGACGCACGCGGCCGTCGCCGCGCTCATCGAAACCCGCAAGTTGGCCGGCGACAATTGGGTCTGGCACGTGCGCCACTTCGATCGCCTCGCCGGCACGGCGCTACTGCGGCCGGCCATCGACGCGGGACTCACGTTGGAAGAAGCGACCGCCGGGTGGGATGACCAGATCGCCGCTTTCCGGCAATTGCGCAGCAAGTATCTCTTGTACTGAATAACTATCGTGCCAAAATGATAAACCTGAGCAATTGTTTTGTGTGTTAAAGACTTACGAAGCTGAGCCGGCCAGCGCACCTCTCACATATCGAGAATCACTCCTCCTCTTGGCTCATCTCGTCCCCGACCGGGCCCAACGGCGATCCCAGCGACGGCGGCGCTGACTTCGACGGTGAGACCGACGCCGACTACAGCATCTGCTCCAGCGGCGCCGGGCCGCGAACTGTCGATGTTCGACCGCTACGAGGAGTTCCTGGCCGATCCACGCGTGGCCGGCGGCGCCGATGTCGTGACGATGACGCTCTA
>JASFLD010000140.1:0-8971 GCA_050118275.1 Gemmatimonadales bacterium | reverse complement strand
CGGAACGGGGATAAATTGTTGTAGGGGTATGGTCAATCTGAACACAGCTCAGGAGTTCTCCAGTGGTCGCCGACGAATACAGTTTTAAGGCGTTCAGCGAACATGCTTTCTATCGAGAGGTCAACGAGGCTCTGATGAATCGAGCCGGGTTGCGACGCGGCTGGACCGTTGTCGACGTGGCATGCGGCAGCGGCGCCATAACCGAGCTGATCCTCGAGAAGATCCGTGGGGCACGCGACGCCATGGTCATCGGCGTCGACATGTCCGCCACGGCCATCCGCGACGCTGGCGAAAAGGTGGCTGGCGTCCGCGACGCGGTGGTCGAGTTCGTCCAGGCGCGGGCGGAGGAGATGTCGGCGAGCATCAAGCGCGCCGTGGATGCCGTGGTCTTCTGCAACGGCATTCACTACATCGAGGATAAACAGCGTTTGCTGACCGAGGTCTACAAAACGCTCAAGCCAGGCGGGATATTCGCCTTCAACACCGGCTTCTTCGAGGGCGCGCTGCCGCCCGAGACGGTCAAGTACTATCGCCGCTGGATGCTCAAGGCGCTGCGCAAGCTGAAGCGCGAGTACGACCTCAAGCCCGAGCGCTCGAAGGTCGAGTCTCGGATCCAGCTCACCCCCGAACAGTACCGGGAACTGCTGGAGGCCAGGGGATTTGAGTTGCGCGCCTACGAGATATATCCCGGCGAGGTGACCGAACAGGGTTGGATCGACCTCAGCCGTTTCTCCGATTTCATCACCGGCGCGCTACCGGGCGTGCCCATCGATACGGCCAGCGACGTCCTGGTCGAGGCGCTGCGCGAGACCTTCGAAGAGCTCGAGCTCAGGACCTGGCCCCGCAACTGGCTGACGGTCGTAGCCGCCCGTCCCTAGTCGGCCCCAGACTTCCTCCGACCTCTTCGCCAGCCCGGGAGGCGCCCACACGGGCAAAACCTCTCGGGCTCGCGTCTGCTCAATCCGTGACCAGCCGCGTCAGCTTCGACAACAGTTCGGGCTTCTCGAGCGTCAGCCGCGAGCGCGCCCCGCGGTCCAGAACGACCAGCACATCGCGGTCCCCCCATCCCAACGTGAAGTGAGGAACCGCATCCCCGGCCTTGAGGAAGAATGCCGCCGCCACCAAGCCATCCTTCAGTGAGTGCAGCTTGAACGATTGCGTCTCGCCCGCCAGCGAGGGATACTCGGGACCGGGGCAACGGACCTGTTTCAGATGGCGGTATAGACCGACGCACAGCGGCTCGAACTGCGTGCTGCGGGACCCACACAGATCGGACTCGCCGGCCGGCAACATGTACGAGACTCGATCGGCGAGCTTCTCGAACACAAGCATCATGACGATCTCGAACAGCACTCCGATGAACTCGGCGAAGCCCAGTTCGTACACTGTACCGTCGATATCGAGTTGATACACCGACGGCGAAGTATGGCTCAGCATGGCAGGCCTCTTTGGGTGGAGATCCTCTGTACAAGCATCATAGAGCGACCCCACCGTCGGGAGCAACGATGCATGTTGCCAGCCGCATGCCTCTGGCTCAGTATTGTCGTGCGAAGATGTGGGAGAGGCGAGAGATCCACAGTAGAAGGCTATGCCCGCTAATCTGACACCTGCCTACCACGCGGCCGAGAAGCGTTACCGTCAGGCCAATAGCCCGGAGGAGAAAATCGAGGCCCTCAGGGAGATGCTGGCGGTCATGCCCAAGCACAAGGGGACCGACAAGCTCCAGGCGGACATCAAACGCCGCATCTCCCAAGTCAAAGAGCAGGCCAAGAAAGCGCCGGCCAGCCGGCAAATCCCCATGTGGGTGATCGAGAAGGTGGGAGCCGGACAAGTTCCCGTCATCGGTCCGCCGAATACCGGCAAATCGGCTCTCATCGCCAGCTTGACCCACGCCGACGCGCGGGTGGCCGAATACCCTTTCACCACGCAGACCCCGGCGCCGGCCATGATGCCGTTCGAGGACATTCAGGTCCAGCTCATCGATACCCCGGCCTGGTCACGCGATTTCGACGTCGGCTGGCTACCGGAGCTTGCCCGGCGAGCGGACGCATGTATCCTGCTCGCCGACCTGTCCGACGAGCAGACTAGCGATGCCATCGCCTACATCGTCGACGGAATGGAGGCCCGTGACGTCGTACTCGTAGGCGAGGTGCCGGACGAACGGGAAGGCTTCGAGGTCTGCATCCCAACCCTACTGGCCGCGAACAAGCAGGACAGCGCCGGCGCCGCCGATGTGTTGGAAGACCTGGAAGCGTTCTTCGGGGACCGATTCCCGGTCATTCCGCTGTCCGTTCAGCACGGCACCGGGGTGGACGAATTCAAGCGCGCCGTCTTCAACGTCATGCAAATAGCGCGCGTCTTCACCAAGCAGCCGGGCAAAGAAGCCGATCTCGGTGAACCGTTCGTCTTGCCGGTTGGCAGCACCGTGCGCGACCTGGCCGGCAAGATTCACAAAGAGATACTGGCGAGCTTTCGCTACGGTCGACTTTGGGGAACGTCAGGACGCTTCCAAGGACAGCGCGTCGGCGAAGATCACGTTCTGGAAGACGGTGATATCGTCGAGTTGCATACACGCTAGCATCGAGGTGACGTGACCCGCGCGGCGTGATGATGGCCATCGGTCGTCGAACCATCCAATCTCGAACTCCGAGAAGAGTGGAACGCGTCCGTCATTACGATTGGACTCTCTTACGCCGGGCCGGACGCTATTCGAGGAGTACTACGGAGTTCCGAGTCGGGGCGCCGGCTGCTTCCTGGACTATCCCCCACTCACATACCGCACCAGGTCGTTTCGCTCGCAATCGAACTCGCCAACAGTCTTGGCGATCGAGAACTTCTCCTCCACACTGGTGACTTCCAGCTGACCGAGTTTTTCCTCGATCTGACCCAGATTCAGACCCGTTTCCGGATCCACGAGCTCTTCGCCGACCCGGAACACCTCCAGCACGTCACCCATCCGGATGCCCGATTCGCTGCCGGCATTGATGTAGATCTGGCCTTCCCGGACCGTCACGACACGCCCATACCAAGGCTCGTCGCCGATCTCCTCGATGATCTTCCCCACCGCCTCTTCCACAGCGGCGCGGGTCGCCTCGCCCAGCGGCGTGTCGTTGAATCCCTCCGTGCCGACATCGAGCACATCCGAGGTCAGACCAACTTGCGATGAGCTCCGCTCGATCGAGCCCTCCCCGACCACTGCCGAGGTGACCTGCGACGTCTCGACCTCGTAGATCCGGCTGTCTATCACCAACCGGGCTTGTACGGTCTTCTTGCCACCGCCGATCCTGATGCGTCCCGCCACCGGCACGTCTGCCGGCACCGTGATCGCGGCATCGCCGCCGCGCCCCTTTTCGCCGTAACTGAACGTCGTGATCACGGGGCGGATGAAGTACTGGGCACCAACCACGCGACCGGCCTGCACCGCCGTCTCGGGGTTCACCGCACCGCTGTACTGCAGGTCCTGTTCGGCCAACACGTCGGCGATCGCCTGACGCTCGACGACGATGAAGCGTCCGCTGTTGACCAACTCCGTCACCATCATCTCGGTCAGGCCCTGCGCGTAACTCTCCAAGCTCTCGTTGTACGTATAGCCCGCCGCGCCGAAGGCCCCCGAGGCCTCGAACAACCCGGGGTCCCACGATGATTCCATGACGGCGATCCTGAGCTTGGGCCCGCCGGCCTGCTGTGCCAGGAGACTTTCCGGTGCTGCCTGTGCCACGATACCCGCGACGAGTAGCAAGGCGGTGAAACGCATGGCTCCTCTCCAACTTTGGACGGCTTCTCTCATGTCGAACTGAATAATCAATCTAGGCAATGCGTGCTGTCATTACAAACCGCCCCGCCCGTCCGATTGACCCATCTTGCTGCAATTGCTTAGCTTGCGGTCATGGAGACGTGGATCGGCCGCTACCGGACAGTCGAAACGCTCGGCAAGGGCGGCATGGGCGTCGTCTATCGGGCCCGCGATCCCGAGCTCGATAGAGACGTGGCGATCAAGGTCGTGCTGTCGTGGGCACAATACGACGAGGATGCGATGGCGCGCTTCAACCGCGAGGCGCGCGTCGTCGCTCAACTTCAGCACCCGCACATCGTCACCGTCTTCGATGCGGGCCGCACCGACGATGGGCTACCCTACTTCGTCATGGAGTACCTCGAGGGAACCGATCTGGGGGCGATCCTGGCGCAAGAAAAGTCGCTGCCGCCCGCTCGGGCCGTCCGTTATGTTCGCCAGGTCTGCGACGGCCTCGCCTACGCCCACGCCCGCGACATCGTCCACCGTGACATCAAACCGGCTAACCTGCTCATCACCCCCGACGACGACCTCAAGATCGTCGACTTCGGCATCGCCAAGCTCGTCGGGGCGCAGATCACCGGCTCGGGAGTCTCGCTCGGAACGCCGCTCTACATGGCCCCCGAGCAGGTCGCCGGCCGACCGGTCGATCACCGAGCCGACATATTCGCCGTCGGCGGTGTGTTGTACACGTTGCTCGCCGGCCACTCACCCTTCGAGGGACCGACACTCGGCGCGATCTGCGCCAAGATCGAGACCGAGCCGCCACGGCCCCTGGCCGAGCTTGGCGTCGACGTGCACCCGCGCCTCGAGGCGATCATTCAGCGGAGCCTGGCGAAAGCTCCCGAGAGCCGCTACCAGGCGGTATCGGAGTTGGCCGAAGAGCTACGCACCATCTCGCTCGATCTGGAGGCCGCCGCGTCGGCCCCCACGGTCGTCACTCCGAAGCCCACGGCTGTCGCGACGCGGACGGAGGCGCCTCGCTCCTCGCGCCGTCATTGGGTCGCGGCGTTGGTGCTGCTATTGGTCATCTGCGCCGCCGCGCTGTGGGCGTGGCCGGGCTCGCCTCTACGCACATCGGAGCGCGCACCCCTGGCGGGCGGCGGCGTGCCGGGAGCGGACCATTCGTCGGGCGGCTCCCCGCAAGACGCCACTCCCGGTTCGCGCGTTGCGGAATCGCATGACAGTTTGCCAGCGGACGCGGCGACGGCGGTGGAAGAGGGGGCAACGACCCGAGAAGCGAACCCCGCCGGCTCACTGGACGCCGCCGGGCGCGACCCCGCGGCTGCCGACACCGCACCGGCCAGGTCGGAGCCGACGGCAACGAACGCTGACATCGGCGACGCCGCCGGTACTTCGGATGCCGGACCGCCAGCGACGCTCTACCCCGCCTCAGCCCGGGAGCGAGCCGAGGTGAGTCGCATCGCAGCTCTCCTGGTCCGTGGACTAGAGAAGAAGGACTCTACGAGTATCGCCCGGGCCTTCGGTGACCGCCTGACAGCACATCAGTGGGGCGCGTTCCAAAGGCTGTTCGCCGGTCCGCGCATGAAGATCCGCTACACGCTGGGCGACGTGGGCAGCGCCGCCGACGGGCTGGTGATCGCCCAGGTACACAATGACATCCTCTTCCAGGGTCCACCGGGTCGTGTCCCGGCGCCCCGCCAGGCTACGTGGATCATGCGGCTGCGTTCCGACCAGTACGGCCAACTACAGCTGGAAAGCCTGCGGCTGCGCTGAACGCCGGCACATATCCCCGGAACGCCGGGTCGTGACTTGTCGCCGCCGGCCTCAGGATTAGACAGTGTCGAACAGGTCGCTCTGCTCGGGACACGGTTCGGCATAGATCAGCCGTCCGTCTTCCAAGCGGCGGGCGTGCGGGTTCAGCCGATGCGTCGAGGTCTCTCCCTGCCCCAAGACATGGATCACCTCCCAGTCGAGCGCGATCAAGGCATCAGATATCAACTGCCGGTGGCAACGCCACGGTACGACCTCAGCACACATGATCGCCGTCGGCCGTTCACGCGCCCGCTGCATCAGTCTGTCCAGCGCCGCGCGGAACTCGCGCGTGTCCATGTGGTCGGCATAGCCTCGAAAGCCGTCGTTTCGCCAGGCTGTGTGCAGCGAATCGGGTCGCGGTTTGCGATACCCTCCCAAGTCCGGCTCGTGGGCGTAGTCGATTCCGGCTTGCGCCAATGCCACCGCTAGGGAATCCGCCCGGAAGTGGGGATGCCGCTTCGAGCCGGGGAATCGACGCACATCGACCAGAACGGTGACGTCGTGCTCGCGTAACAGCCCGATGAACTCGTCGATCGAGCGTGTCGAGTGGCCGATGCTGAATATCCGCGGCATGATTACGAAGTCTAAGCCATGACCGATCGTGCGCCAACCGAGCGCAGCGCCCGGCTGAGATCGGGGGGTCGGGTGCGACGATTCGCGGCCCCGCTTCGTGAGCCGCCGGGCGGTGTCGTGCCGGGGAAGGGTGGGCCAGGCGGATTCGACCGGCGGCGGCCCCTTGTCGATCAGGCGTCGGTGAGCGCGGCCTGAGCGGCGGCGATCTGCTCCAGCACCTGCTCTTTCGCGGTCCCACCGCTGACCGATCGGGAATCGACGGCGCGCCGACAGGCCGCGACAAGTCCACCGCGTGTCACCTCGTCCAACGCTTTCGGCAAAGCCGGGTGCAGATTCACCGCAAGCTCGGCCGATATATCGAAGAGAGACACGCCGGATTGCTCCGCCGCTCGCACCAGAGAGCCGACTACCGCGTGCGCCTCGTGAAACTTGATTCCTTGACGGACCAGGGCGTCGGCAATGTCGACGGCCAGAATACCCGGATCCAGAGCTTCGACCATTGCCTCACGGTCTATCGACAAGCTCGCTACAGAACCGGCGAATGCGGGAAGCAACCCGTTCAGAGTGTCGTAGACTCGGAAGATGATGACTTTGTCCTCCTGGAGATCCTTGTTGTAGCCGGACGGCAACCCTTTGAGTAGCGCCAGGGCGGCCGCCACGTTACCCAGGAGCTGCGCGCTCTGGCCGCGCGCCAACTCGGCGACATCCGGGTTCCGCTTCTGGGGCATCAAGCTCGAACCCGTGCTGTAGGCGTCGGCAAAGCGAACGAACCCGAACTCGGAGCTGGCGAAGAGAATCAGGTCCTCCGCCAGACGCGAAAGATGAACACCGGTGAGCGCACCGGCAAAGGCGAACTCGGCCGCGAAGTCACGATCCGCCACCGCATCCATACTGTTCGGCGCCAACCGATCGAATCCCAACCGCCGGCGCAGAGCCTCCCGGTCGACCGCGAACCCGGATCCGGCGATCGCACCGGCGCCCAATGGCATCGCCGCGGCGCTGACTCTGACCGCGGCCCAGCGATCCTGATCGCGCTGCAAGGCCCAGAAGTGCGAGAGGAAGAACTGCGCGAAGCGGATGGGCTGCGCCCGCTGAAGATGCGTATAGGCCGGAGCTATGGCGTCGACGGAAGTCTCCGCCTGGGCGACCAATGCCGCCTGCAGGCGCCGGAGCTGATCGCGCAAGCCGTCCACCGCCCGCATGACCCATAAACGGGTGGCTGTCGCCGCCTGGTCATTCCGAGAGCGGCCCGTCCGAAGCGCTCCCGCCGTCTCGCCGATCTCTTCCCTCAGCAGCCTCTCGACGAGGGTGTGGATATCCTCGTCGGATGCCGTCGCCGCGGCTCCCACGGCGAGACGAGCCCGCACCCCTTCCAATCCGTCGAACAGTCGTCGGATTTCGGCGCGCTCTAATGCGCCCATCGCCCCCAACGCCTCCGCCCAGGCGCCGGCCACTTCCAGTTCCTCGCGCCACAAACGTCCGTCGACGGGCAGGCTGCGGTTCAGGGCGTCCGCTTCCGGCGCCAGACCGCTGCCCTCGAACCGGCCGCCCCAGAGTGCGAACCCGCCACCCGATCCGGCGTCCTCCGTCTTACTCACGCGCCGCTCTGCTCCAACGCGTGGGCGGTCTCCCTGGTCGTGGCAGCGCCCTCGTCGCGCCTCCACCCGGCGATCACACACCGGTCTCCAGTCCTCTGACCTGTCAGGTAGCTATCAGTCATATCAGATCGCTATCATGTGGAAATCATTAAGAACGTGCATGCTGCCGAATCGAGAACGTGCACGCTGCTGAATATAGAGCGTATCAAGGTGCAACGCTCGACTCGCGTGTCAACCATTCGTTGCGGGAGGCGCTCCGAGTTGCACGGGCCACCGACCTTTTGTCGGACGCGCTCACCTCTATGTTCAGGCAGGCATGATCACCGCAGGCCGCGATGCGGCCCCCTCTGACGGGTGATATGAGTCATGAGCGAGCCAAAGTCGGCAGGAGCAGGTGGACGCGCCCCAAAGGTGAGGCTCATCCACTGGAAGCCGGAAGAAATCGAGGAACGGGCCCAGCGCCTCAGGGCTGCCGGATACTCGGTGAATGCCGCGCCGTTCAGCGGCGCGTTCCTGCGCGAGCTGAGAGGAGATCCGCCCGCGGCCGTGGTCATCGACCTGTCCCGTTTGCCATCGCACGGTCGTGACGTTGCAGCATCCATACGGCAAAGCAAATCGACGCGGCACATCCCGATCGTTTTCGTTGAGGGTGAGCCCGCCAAGGTCGAACGCGTAAGAGAGCTGCTCCCCGACGCCACATACACCTCCTGGACTCGCTTCCGCCGTTCACTGAAGCGGGCAATCGCCGGGGCGCGCCAGGAGCCTTTGGCTACCGGATCCACGCTGGCCGGCTATTCGGGGACGCCGCTGCCCAAGAAACTCGGTATCAAGTCGGAGTATTCGGTCGCCCTGATCGGTGCGCCGCAGGACTTCGAGACCACACTGGGTGAGTTGCCCACGGGCGTCGTGCTGCGCCGGCAGGCACGCGGGCGGTGCGACCTCATCGTGTGGTTCTGTAAGTCACGCGCCGAGTTGGAGAGGCGTGTGGACCATCTGGGACAACTGGCCGGTCCTGGGGGGCTCTGGATCGCCTGGCCCAAGCAGGCTTCGGGCGTTTCCACCGACCTCACACCGGCGGCGGTGCGCGCCGCCGGGCTTGCCGTCGGTTTGGTCGACTACAAGATCGCCGCGATCGACGCGACTTGGTCCGGCCTCCGTTTCACGCGTCGAAGGCCGAACTAGGGGCAGTTAAGCGGCCATGGTCTGCCGGAAGCGGACGACCGCTACCCAAGCG
>JASFLD010000139.1:0-9040 GCA_050118275.1 Gemmatimonadales bacterium | reverse complement strand
CCGACGTTACTACGAGCTCAGCCGGCTAGGCCGTCGTGTTGCCGAAGCGGAGGCGCGACGTATGGATCATCTGGTCGCACTTGCGCGGCAAGCGCGTCTGCTCACCGGGGCACCGCCGGTCCCTGCAGGAGGTAGCGCGTGACCGCCGGGCCGGGCGGGATGCCGCACACGCCGAGATGGCTGCTGGCGCTGTTCGGACTATCCCTGCTGGCGATGCCCCGCCAGTTCCGGCGCCGGCATGCCGCGGCCATGGTGGAGACTTTCCGCCGACTGGCGGCCGAAGCTTCCGCACACAGGGGAATTCTCGGCGTCACCAGCTGTCTCCTCTACGAGACTTTCGATGTCCTCCGCGCGGGTCTCCGGCTACGACTGGCGGAATTCGGCGCGCGCCGATCCCGTCGCCGGAGCCCGCCGAACCAGCACCCGCAACCTTCCGTTCGAATGGACAACCTGAGACAGGATCTCTTGTACGCTTTGCGAGCGATCCGCCGGCGTCCCGGCCCCGCGGCACTGGCGGTACTCTTGCTGGCGCTGGGGATCGGGGCGAGCACGACGGTGTTCAGCGTCGTGAACAATGTGCTTCTCCAGCCGCTCCCCTACCCTGCCGCCGATCGTCTGGTCATGGTCTGGCGAACACTCCCCCAGTTCGGATGGCGGCGCGCGCCGGTCTCCTATCCGAACTACCAGGACTGGCGTGACGCGGCGACCTCGTTCGAGGCGATGGGCGTGTACAGCGGCCCAACGCCCATGACGCTGATCGGTGCAGGCACACCGCTGCGGCTGCAGGCGCAATTGGCTTCGGCGTCGCTGTTCGAGATGCTCGGCGCGAGGCCGGCGCTAGGCCGACTGTTCGGCGAAGAAGACGTCCAGCAGGCCGCGAAGGTGGCCGTGCTCGATCCGGGGCTCTGGCAGAGCCGCTTCGGCGGCGACCCGGGCATCATCGGGCGAACGGTGCGTCTCGACGGCGAGCTATTCACGGTGATCGGCGTGATGGCTGAGGACTTCGTTTCCCTCGGCGGAGAACCGGACCTCTGGCTGCCGGTATCGACCGGCGCCGCCGCCGCGGATAGGGGCGCGAACTTCCTCCTGGTCCTCGGTCGCACACGCCCCGGGGTCACACTCGACGGCGCGGGACGGGAGATGGAGGCGATCGTCGCTCGCCTGGCGGAGCGGTACCCGGACGAGAACCTGGCGAACTCCGGCGTATGGCTGGAGCCCCGCCTGGAGGCCATGGTTCGCGAGGCGCGGACGATCCTCTGGGTCTTGTTCGCCAGCGTGCTGATCGTGCTGGCCCTCGCCTGCACGAACCTGGCCGGGCTCGGCCTGGCCCGGGCTGCCGCGCGCGGCCGCGAGATGGCCGTCCGGGCAGCGCTTGGAGCCGGGCGCGGACGGCTCGTGCGTCAGCTGCTCACCGAGAACCTGCTGATCGCGCTGGCCGGTGGCACGCTAGGCGCGCTGCTGGCGTTCTGGCTCACCAGGGCTTTCCTCGCGCTCGAGCCGGGGGCATTGCCACGGCGCGGGGAGGTCGCCGTCGACCCCACCACGCTGGCCTTCGCCCTGCTGATCTCGGTGGCCTGTGGACTCGCCGTCGGGCTCGTCCCCGCTCTGCGCGCCTCGCGACCCGACCTGCAGGACGAGCTCAAACAGGAAGGGGGAAGATCCACACAGAGCAGGAGCCGCCACCGACTCCAGCAGACGCTGGTCGGATTGCAGGTCGCGTTTGCGGTAGTGCTGCTGATCTCTGCGGGTCTGGTCGCCAACAGCTTCATCCGCTTGTTGCGGGTAGAGCCCGGGTTCGACCCTAGCAACGTGCTGTCCGCTCAGATCGCCCTGCCCGAGGCTCGCTACGACGGACCCGAGGAGGTCCGGGGCTTCTACGAGAGACTCCTGCACGACGCGGCGGCGCTTCCCGAAGTGCGGAGCGCCGGAGCTGCCTTCTCCCTGCCGTTCAGTCCGACCTCCGCATCGGGTGTCTACACGGTGGAGGACCAGCGGACGCCCAAGGCCGAACAGCTCGTCTACATGACGCCGGTCCTGGGTGACTACTTCCGCACCATGCGGATCCCGTTTGTCGAAGGTCAGGGGTTCGGCGGCAGCGCGCGAGCCGACGGTCCCCGCGTGGCCGTGATCAACGAGACGATGGCTCGCCGTCATTGGCGGGGCGAGACCGCCGTGGGCAAACGGTTCAAGCGCGGCGATCCAGATTCCGACAACCCATGGATCACGGTGGTCGGCGTCGTCTCCGATGTGAAGCACCGCGGCTTGGATGACGAGCCGCAGTCGCAGGCGTATCTGCCGCTGACGCAGGCGGCATGGCCCACGTCCCTCTACTTGACACTGCGAACCGAGGGCGATCCCCTCCAGGTCGCGGCTCCGCTGCGCGCGTTGATCCAGCGCTTGGACCCCGAATTGCCGGTGACGCGGCTGGACACGATGAGTCACCTCATCGGCCGCTCGCTGGCGGAGCCTCGCTTCCGCACGCTGCTCATCGGCCTCTTCGCCGCCGCCGCCGGGCTGCTGGCCGTGATCGGGATCTACGGCGTGCTCAGTTTCATCGTCGCCGGACGGACACGAGAGATCGGCGTGCGCATCGCACTGGGCGCGCGGAGTGGCCAGGTGATGGGTCTGGTGTTCCGGCAGGCGCTGGTTGTGGTCCTGGCGGGAACCGCGGTCGGCACGATCGCCGCGCTCGTGACGACTCGAGCGCTCCGGTCACTGCTGTTCGAAGTCCAGCCCACCGACCCGCTCACCTATGCCGGCGTCATCGCGCTGCTCGTGATCACCTCGACGATCGCCTGCTGGGTTCCAGCCCGACGCGCGAGGCGCGTCGACCCGATGGTGGCCCTGAGTAACGAGTAACGAGTGATCGTATCGTCGGCGGCGTCGAGACGGGGGACAGCGAGAGCGAGATCGCGGCGTCGGCGGGCCTGTGTGCGCGCCAACGTGGACTTCATCCACACTCAACAGGCGCACGGCGACCGGTGGTTCAGCTGGCTGCTAGCTCGTTCCCTCCTCCCGCCACAGGGCCGGGAACCGCTCCTTCAACGTGTCGAGCTTGGGCAAGTCGTTGATCACGATGTAGGGTTGGCGAGTATGATGTTCCAAATAGTCCTGGTGGTACGCCTCCGCCTCGTAGAAGTTCTTCAGCGGCTCGACGGCCGTCACGATATCCCTAGCGAATCCCGCTTCCTTCGTGAGTCGGGCGATGTACGCCTCCGCCGCGCGCCTCTGCCCGTCGTTCTGATAGAAGATGGCCGAGCGATAGCTCGGGCCGACGTCCGGGCCCTGGCGATTCAACTGGGTCGGGTCGTGCACGGCGAAGAAGATCTCGAGTAGTTGCTCGTAGCTCACCTTCGACGGCTCGTAGGTCACCCGCACCGACTCGGCGTAACCCGTCGTGCCGGTGGTTACCTGCCGGTACGTCGGATTCGGGACGTCACCGTTCGCATAGCCCGACACCGACGAGACCACGCCACGAGTATGCTCGAATACAGCCTCGATTCCCCAAAAGCAGCCACCGGCGAATACCGCGCTGTGTGTATTCTCTCGTGCATCCTGCACGGTGTTGCCGGCGGGCAGCCAGGCGAAGGCGAGAGCCGCGGCGCCGATGGCCACGGCCATTCCGGCTCGAAGGAATCGGGAACGGTGAATCATCAGACTCTCTCTCCAGCGTTGTGGTCCGCTGAAGTAACAATCACGCGGCAGAGAAAGTTCCGACGAAAGGCACGGCAGGCTGCAGCGCTCGTCGTCACGGCCCCGAGATCGCGCGCACGGCACTAAGCGCTGCGTCTTTCGCCAGCCCCCGAGTGTGGAGGCGCGAAGCGGTCTTTACTTTTCCGTCTCCCCGGTAGGAGGCATGACGCCGAGCTGCTGCATCATGCCAACCTGGTTGAATTCCTCCCATTCCTCGACGGCCTTGCCATCCTCGAAGCGAGAGATGATGATGCCCGTTACGGTCACCTCGTTGCCAGTCGGGGCGATCCCTCGAAACTCACCCTTCTGTACGCCGCGAAAGCTCCAACGTGTTACCACCTTATCCCCCACCGCGATCATGTCCTCCGCAGTCATTCTGCCACCCGGGAAAGCGCTTAGAACCATCTCATGAAATCGCTTGAAGCCCTCCAGGTCGAGATCGCCGCGGGGACCATGATACACATAATTCGGAGCAAAGTACTCGTCCAGGTAGGTCGCGTCCCCTCGATTCGCCGCGTCCACATAGCCTTGGACCATAGACTTGTTCTGCTCGACAGCAGCATCCACGCCGGGCTCTTGTGCGCAGCCCCAGAGCATTGCAGCCGTGGCGAAGAACAACGCCATGACGCTGGTCATGTTCTCACGTTTCATAACACGTCCCTCCATCGGGCTTGTACGTGTGCGCACCGTCTGGCGACGGCCGTGTGTCCCGGCCCCGCCCGTCAACGGCCGAGCACCGCGTTTGTCACCGGCTCCGAACGTCTGGTTGGTGATCGGCGCGAATAGCGCTGGCTGGTCGAGCTCGGTCAGCGTACCCTTGCCACGGTCGGCTACCGAGATGTCGGTCGTCACGCAGACGACGGGCACCGACGAGTCGTTCGCTTCGGCGACGCCGGGCAGAATGTACGTCGCTCCAGCTCCGCTCGGGCCCTCGCACACCCCGACCCTGCCACTCAGCCGGGCGTACGCATCCGCCATGAACGAGGCGCTGCGCTCGTCGCGGGTCAGCACGTGCGAGATTGTGTGCGAATCGGACAGCGCCTCGTACAGCGGGAGTGAAGTCTCTCCACAGAGACCGAAGACGACCTCCACACCGAACTCCTCGAGCATCCGCACAAATGCGTCGGCACCTCTCATCGTGCGTGTATCTCCGTCATCGAGCGTTCCACCTTGGGCGGGAGGTCTTGCAGGTACGCGATCGATCGCGCGCGATCGTGCATCGACCCATCCGCGACCGCCCGCGTCTGGGCGCGTGGCTGGCCACAAGACTCGCGTTTAGGACGCCTACCACGCAGCCGCCTCGATGCCGGCGAAGGCCGCCGCGCCGTACATCACGATCACGCGGGCGACGCGCCGGCGTCTCACCTCGCCGAAGAAGTGCCTGGAACCGAGCCTCTGTTGTGGCATGCGATGAATATCGCGGCGGGGTGGCTGGCCAGCCAGTAGGGAGGTCAGAAGCATCACGTTCGGTGGTTCGACCGGTTACCGGATCCTTGGCCCGAGATCGCAGTTGAACGCCATCCACCGCGGGTTTGAAGCTGATGCGAGAGGCAGGCGGATCCAGGGCATCCAGCGGTCAAGATGACACTCGCAGAACGTTACCATTGGGCGTGCCGCCGTGAGCCGCGGGAGACGGAGGCGCGCAGGTCCCCCACAGTCCAGTCTCTTCGGCCGTCCGAGCAACACCACCCAAATTTCCAAAGTTACCTCGCGAAGCCAGGCCCGCCCGGTCCGGGCAAGATGCATTCGCGTGGACATGAGACGACGCCTGAGGTACCGGGTCGGATCCGTGGCGACACCCGCCGCTTCATGTCCGGAAAAGGCTGATTTCAAGCGGGCCGGGCGGTGCATTTCGACCTTGTGACCCGTCCTCGTGTCGTTCGCCTGGCATTTCACGGCGCTTCCGACTCGGTCCCGAAGTTGCACTTCGACGCAAAGCCAATTGGGCCTTCTGCGGCGCATCTCGTTGCCGAAGGGAGCCATGCAAGTGGGTCGAAGCAGAACCATACATCGAAGAGGAGAACCAAAGATGGCGTACGGAGTTGTGCATTTCTTCGCTGGCGGAACGAAGGAGCAATACGAAGCATCGATCGCCGCCGTTCACCCCGACAGAAAGACGCTGCCGAAGGGACAGATTTATCATGCAGCCGGGCCGTCAGCCGGCGGCTGGACCGTCGTTGCCATCCACGACTCCAAGGCGAGCTGGGAGCGTTTCCGGGATGACGTCCTGATGCCAAGTCTGAAGCAGGGCGTCGAGGGAGGGTTCACGTCGCCGCCCCAGGAACAGGCCTTTGAGATCTTCAACCTGCAGCCGTGACCCATCGCACCGGACAGCCACCGAGCGGCGGCCTACCAGCGCATGAAGCTGGCGGGGCCAGGCAAGGTCTCGGAGGCCAATAGCTCATGAGGCGTTCGTAGCGCGGGGGGAGCGTCCTCGGCTGGGGACGCGCCCGCGCGGCGTCGGCTCGCAATCCAGGATAGTCGCGAGGCCCTCAAGGTCATGGTTAGGTTGTGAGCGCCACGGCGTTTGCAACGCGCAGCCACGACAGTGCGATGCTGGACGGACAAACTGCAGTTACCAACCACAAACCCAGAGCACACTACCTGACCCGCTGGAAAGAGGAGCATGGATGCAGAAGCGCAAACTGGGCAACAGCAATCTGGAAGTCTCGGCCCTGGGGCTAGGCTGCATGGGCATGAGCTTCGGCTACGGTCCGGCCTCGGACCGGAAGGAAATGATCTCCCTGATTCGGTCCGCGGTGGAACGCGGCGTCACCCTCTTCGACACCGCCGAAGTCTACGGTCCCTTGACGAACGAGGAGCTGGTGGGCGAAGCCCTTGCGCCGGTCCGCGACCGGGTGATAATCGCCACCAAGTTCGGCTGGAACATCGACCCGGTCACCGGGGAGCGACGTGAGGGCCTGAACAGCCGGCCCGAGCACATCAAGGTCACTACCGAGGGGATGCTCCGGCGCCTCGAGACCGACCGGATCGACCTCCTGTACCAGCACCGCGTCGACCCCGACGTGCCCATCGAGGACGTCGCGGGGGCGGTAAAGGAGTTGATCGATGAGGGGAAGGTGATGCATTTCGGTCTCTCGGAGGCGGGCGTGCAGAACATCCGTCGGGCGCACACCGTTCAGCCGGTCACGGCCCTGCAGAGCGAGTATTCGCTCTGGTGGCGGGAGCCCGAGGAGGAGATCCTGCCTGCTCTCGAGGAGCTGGGGATCGGGTTCGTCCCCTACAGTCCGCTGGGCAGGGGCTTCCTCACTGGGAAGATCGACGAAGCCACGACGTTCGATAGCTCCGATTTCCGGAACACCGTCCCGCGCTTCACGCCGGAGAACCGGAAGGCGAACCAGATCGTGGTGGATCTGGTGACTCGGATCGCGGAGGAGAAGCGGGCGACGCCGGCGCAGATCGCGCTTGCCTGGTTGCTAGCGCAGAAGCCGTGGATCGTCCCGATCCCGGGGACGACGAAGCTGCACCGCCTGGAGGAGAACGTCGGCGCGATCGATGTGGAGCTCACGCCTGGGGAGCTTCAGGAAATCAACGAAGTCCTCGATCGCATCACGGTGCAGGGCCGCCGCTATTCAGAGAGCTCTCAGCGGCTGATCGATCGCTGATCGGACAAGACGAGGGTTCTCATTCTCGACGCACGGCCGGCTCACGCGTGTGGCCACCAATATCTTCTTGGACGAGACCGACGCGAAGCTGACGCCCTACCTGCGCAACCCCGACCTTCTCAGGCGGCTCCCCGACGACGATCGCGTCCGCAGCATAGCCGGGCACCTGGAGCGTGGCTATGGGACTTGGCGGAACGTGATCCTGTCGTACTTTCATCAAGCCAGTATTCAGGAGTTGTGGCGCTTGCGGCAGGTGGGATACTCGGAGCCCCGTTTCGGGCGCTCCTGGAGTCGTCCAGGCTCCGCGTTCCGCCAAGCCGCGATATCTCCTGGGTAGATCGTTCCACGGCCGACGTCAGCCGAGAACGGATCTGACATGCACGGTTCAACCGTGATCGCCGAGAGTGTGACCCGATGACACACACATCGCCCGACGCATCAGGTTCAGTGGACGCGGCCGCGCTGCGCGAGCGGCTGCGAGTGCACCGTTCGCTCGCAGAAGCACCGGCGGCCGAGCTGGACTGGTTGCTCCAACACGGGATACTCGTGCGCTACGACGTCGGCGAGCAAGCGGTGAGCCCGGGAGAGCCGGTCGCCGGAATGTACATCATGCTAAGGGGGCGCCTGACCCACTTCAGCCACCGGGGTGGAGCTCCGCGCAAGGTGATGGACTGGAACGAAGGAGACGTCACAGGGGTGCTCCCCTACTCACGGTTGGGAGTGGCATCGGGAACCACAGTGGTGGACGAGCCGGTCGAAGCGTTGTTGGTGCCACGACAGTATGTGGCGGATATGCCGGTGACTTGCCCGCACGTGACGACCGTCCTCGTGCACACGATGCTCGACCGCGCGCGGGAGTTCACGTCGAGCGACTTGCAGCTGGAGAAACTGGCTTCCCTCGGCCGGCTCGCGGCGGGCATGGCGCACGAGCTGAACAACCCCGCCTCGGCGGCGGTGCGGAGCGCGCGGCTCCTGACGGAAGCGTTGGCCGAATCGGACGAGGCCTCGCGGGCCCTGGGACAGGCGGGCCTCAGCGAATCGGAGCAGACTCTGCTCGAGAGTGTGCGCGCCATCTGCCTGGCAACCCCCACGACGAGCGTCCTCTCGCCGCTGGAGCGCGCCGACCGTGAGGAGGCGATCACCGACTGGCTGACCGATCACGACGCCGACGCGGCGTTCGCTGCGCCGCTCACCGAGACCGAGTTGAAGGTCGAGACGCTGACGGAGCTGGCCGGCACGCTGTCGGGCGACCAGCTCGGCGCTGCGCTGCGCTGGATGGCGGCCGCCTGCACGGTGCGTGAGCTGGCAAATGAGGTCGAGCAGGCTTCCTCGCGTGTGCACGAGCTGGTGAGCGCCGTGAAGGCCTTCACCTACATGGATCACGGGTCGGCGCCGGAGCCCGTGGACGTGGGGAAAGGGCTCACCGACACGTTCACGATGCTGGCGGCGAAGGCCCGGGGTAAGGCGGCGGCGCTGAAACTGGAGGCGGCGAGCGATCTGCCGCGTGTGAACGGCTTCGGCGGCGAACTGAACCAGGTGTGGGCGAACCTGATCGACAACGCGGCAGATGCGGTGCGCGAGGCCGGCCGTCGCCCGGGACGGATCGCGGTGCGGACCCGTGCCACGGCCGAGGAGGCGGTGGTGGAGATCGAGGACGACGGGCCGGGGATCCCCGACGACGTCCTCCCGCGGATCTTCGACTCGTTCTTCACGACGAAGCC
>JASFLD010000138.1:0-9040 GCA_050118275.1 Gemmatimonadales bacterium | reverse complement strand
ACGGAAAAGCACCGGATCGGAACGTACGTGGCGCGTCAGCTGTTCATGCTGGCACGAGACAATATCACTTTCAGCACCGAGTATGTGCTGTCACCCCGCACCTATGTCGCGGGTGCCGGCAGGTTCTTCGCGGTGGGCAACAGTGGATCCGACTCCGTCATGCTGTATGGCACCGACGCAGATTTGCGGGCGATTCTACGCATCCCCTCTGCTGTACGCGCAACGACCGCCGCGGGCATCCGATACTACGTCGACAGAATCGCTCCGGAAGGTGGCACTCGGATAGAGCAGCTGATGCGTGAAGCGCACATCGAGATGGTAGAGACAGTCGAGATACCCGATGTGTTGCCGAGATTCGCTGGTATTCACCTGGACAGTGACGGGCACGTATGGGTAGAGGAGTATCCACGGCCGGACCAACCACAGCACAAGTGGTACGTGTTCGATTCTGAGGGAACGTTTCTGGGTGAAGTCTCGGGGCCAGAGAAGAGTGAGCGGATCCTGCACATCGGTCGGTCACTAATGCTAGCGTTCGCGCGCGGTGATCTGGACGTTCCCCTCGTCAAGGCGTACGCAATAGAAAAACCTTCGGACAACGAGCGGTGGGAGGCGGTTGCACCGAAGAAAAAGTAAGCATTCGTGTACAACTCCATGGCGTCGTGGGGTCATACTTCGAACATTGTCGAAGCAAGTCGTGCCAGCGCCCAGAGAACTCAGCAGCGGCAGCGTTGTCATGATTCATCAGTCGGTATTGCGAAGCTTCATGGCCGGAAGACGTTTGTGACGGTGGCCGATCTCCTGAACGATCCGGTGATCCAGAGTGCGCCGGCCAGGTCGAGTCGCCCGTCGGTGGCCCGTTGCTGCCAGCAGTGCATCCCAGGGCGGGCGTCAATGGTCCGGATGCCGCCCCAGGCGTTGAGATTGGCCGAGAACTAATCGAACATACCCTCGCCGAGAAGCTCGACACCGGGTCCCGAGGTGTTGGAGGGGAGCGCCGCGATCACCTGTGCGTTGGGGCCCACCGGGCCCAAAATCGGAAGCTCGTGGACCCGGCGCATGAGGGGCTGACGTAGGTGCAAGTTACAGACCTGTCTGCCAGGTAATAACGCCAGCCGGACGGGCGTCTTGTCGGCGGTGGCCGGAAGTTGTCTAATATTGAGCGTCACTCAGACGCGAGGTTAGCCGATGACTGCAAACGGAGCCGGCAAACCGATCAACCAGCCGCGGCGGCGCGACAAGACACCGGACGACGCGTGGATCCGGGCCTTCCTGCATTCCGGCGCCTGGGGAGCTCTGGCCACCGTCAGCGACGGCCAACCGTTCATCAACACGAATCTCTACGTCTTCGACGAGGAAGCGAACGTCATCTACCTGCACACGGCGCGAACCGGGCGGACGCGCTCGAACGTCGAACGGAGTGGCCGGGTCTGCTTCAGCGTCTCCGAGATGGGTAGGATCCTGCCCGACGAGATCGCGTTGGAGTTCAGCGTGGAGTACGCGGGCGTAACGGTGTTTGGGCGCGCGGCCGTGGTGGAGGATGACGACGAGAAGGCGCGGGCGCTGCAATCGCTACTCGACAAATACGCGCCGCATCTGAAGCCAGATCGCGACTACCGGCCCGCCGACCAGAAAGAGTTGGACCGCACGTCCGTTTACCGCATCGACATAGAAAGTTGGAGCGGCAAAGCGAACGTCAAACCCGCGGATTTTCCCGGTGCGTTCTCGTACGACGATCGTCGGCAGCCATCGCCGTTCACTCCAGGCGCCCCGGACTGATAGCGGCTCGGCTTGTCGGACGCGTCCCGTTCACTCTCCGTCAATCGCAATCGCCGCGCCGGATTCGGCCCCGCCGCGTCTCGCTCTTTGCGAGCTACAATCGCCTCCGAATCCGGCTCCGTCGCGGCGCCGAGCGTCGGTCGGACCGGCGCACGCCCGTCACTCCTTGGGGGCTCCCGGGCCCCGCTTCGCTACCTGGTCTCCGTGCGGTAGCGGGAAGGGCACGTCCAGTGCGCCCACCTCGGCGAGCCGCTGGAAGAGTTCATCGCGCATCGCCACCGC
This sequence comes from Gemmatimonadales bacterium, assembly GCA_050118275.1. Taxonomy (GTDB): domain Bacteria; phylum Gemmatimonadota; class Gemmatimonadetes; order Palauibacterales; family KS3-K002; genus JASFMO01. The sequence goes on along the minus strand of JASFLD010000138.1, from coordinate 6,982 downwards.
CCGGTCGCGGTGTGCCGACTCCCGCGCCAGGTTCCAGCGTTCCAGCGGATCGTTCTGCAGGTCGTACAGTTCGTCGGTGTCCCAGATGCCGTGGTAGAAGATGTACTTGTAACGATCCGTCCGCAGTGCGAAGGTCGTGGGTGTCTGCGGGAAGTAGTACTCCCAGTAGTAGACGTAGTCGAAGCGGTCGCGCCACGGTATCGGCCTCCGCTCCAGCAGCGGCAGGAACGAGGACCCGTCCATCCACTCCGGGGTGGAGACGCCAGCGAGATCGAGCAGCGTGGGCGCCACATCCACGTTCAGGATCAGCTGGTCGATCCGCGAGTCCGGCTGGATCAGGCCCGGCGCCCAGGCGAGCATCGGGATGCGCATCGACTCTTCGTAGGCGTGCCGCTTGTCGATCAGGCCGTGTTCGCCCAGCACGAACCCGTTGTCGCTCATGTAGATCACCAGCGTGGACTCGGCGAGCCCCGTCCGCTCCAGGTAGTCGAGGACGTGGCCAATGCTCTCGTCCATGGCCAACAGCGTTTCGGCGTAGCTGCGGTAGAACTCGTCGAACTCCATCTGCCCGTGGTACATGTAGTCCACGCCGTGCCAGCTGTAGCGCTGGGCTCGGACCCAGCGCGGCTTGCCCTCGTAGTTCTCCTCGGTGTTCGCCATGGTGACCGGGTAGTCGGGCGTCACGTCGGCGTACACGCCGCGGTGGCGCGGCGCGGGCTTGAACTCGGCATGCACCGCTTTGTGAGACAGGTAGAGGAAGAAGGGCTTGGCGGGATCCCGCTCGTCCAGCCAGTCGATGGCGTAGTCCGTCAGGATGTCCGTGATGTAGCCCTTCACGTCGTGGTGCTCGCCGTCCACATTCAGCGTCGGATCGAAATAGACCCCTTGGCCGCGGAAGCTCACCCAGTGGTCGAAGCCGGGCCGCGGCTCATCGCTCTGATGGCCCATGTGCCACTTCCCGACGAAGGCCGTCTGATAGCCGGCCTCCTGGAGCATCTGCGGAAACAGTATGGCCCCCTCACGGAGCTGGCTCTGGTTGTCCACCACTCCGTGGTGGTAGGCGTACTGCCCGGTCAGGATAGAGGCTCGGCTGGGCGAGCAGAGCGAGGTCGAGACGAAGGCGTTCGCCACGAGCATCCCTCCGTCCGCCATTCGGTCCATGCTCGGCGTGGAGAGGAAGTCAGGCGCCGATTCCAAGAAGCTCATGAAGTCGTAACGGTGGTCGTCGCTGAGGATGAGAACGATGTTGCGCGGCTGCGGCCGGGTCTGGGCGGCGACCGTGGAGGCTGCCGGCGCCGTCAGCGTCAAGACTGTCATCGCCGTCCACACGGCCGCGGTTCCGGCGGCCGAGAAGCGTACTCGATACATGTCATCCTCCCGTCAGTCAGCGCAGCGGATGGTGAGTTGCTTTCCAGTCTCGCAGGTTGAATCGTAATAGGTGGTAACCTAGGGCCGCCGTGCAAGGGCGGCGCGCGGAAACGGGCCGCCAAGCGAATTCGGCAGCGGAGAGCGAAGGAGAGTCGATGACGGGCACGCACGAGCGAGGGATCGGCTCAGAGCTCTGCAAGCGCCGCGATGAACGCCGCCCCACGAGGACGGCCGCTATTGCCGTCCTGGGTGTCGCGCTGGCGGCACTCATCTCGGCCGAGTTCGTCGCGCGCGGCGTCCAACCGGTGGCGGCGACCCTGGCGACAGCGTTTGCCCAGGAGGTCGCACGCCGCGAGCCAGACCCCAGGATCCGGCTCCTGCTGAACGATGCGTGGCGCTATTCGCCCGGTCCCATGCCGGATGCCGAGAGACCCGAGTTGGACGACCGGGCATGGGAGTCCGTAGACCTGCCGCATACGTGGAACGCGAAAGACGCGTTGGACGAGGAGCCTGGCTATCGCCGCGGGGTAGGCTGGTATCGACGAACCTTGGCGGTCGATGAGGCGCTCGCCGGAAAGCGGCTCTTCCTCTTCTTCGAGGGAGCGAACCAGGTGGCCGACGTATTCGTCAACGGCCATAGCGTGGGTCACCACGAGGGAGGATACACGGCCTTCGCGTTCGATATCACTCCGTACGTCGATTTGGGCAACCCCAACATCGTCGCGGTCAGGGTCGATAGCCGCCACGACCCGGACGTCCCGCCGCTCGACGCCGACTTCACCTTCTATGGCGGGATCTACCGGGACGTCTGGCTGGTGGCGACGGACTCGGTGCATTTTGACGTGCTTGACCATGCTTCTCCCGGGATCTTCGTCGATACGCCGGAGATCTCTGCCGAACGAGCCACCGTCCGCATTCGCGGCACCGTGGTCAACCATACGGCGGCGCGGAAGCGCGTCGAGGTCTCGAGTCGGATTCTGCACCCGTCAGGCCGCGAAGTGGCTGTTCTGAGCACCGGCCTCGATGTCGCCGCCCATGGGTCGGCGATCTTTCAGCAAACGAGCTCGCCCATCGAGCAGCCGGCTCTCTGGTCACCCACCGCTCCGAACCTCTATCGCGTCGAGACCGAAGTGCGCGCCGGCGATGGCATCAGGGACCGGGTCGAGAACCCACTCGGCTTTCGCTGGTTCGAGGTCGATTCGCGCCATGGCTTCTCGCTCAACGGGAAGCCGTTGGTCCTGTCGGGGACGAACCGACACCAGGACCGCGCAGGCTACGGGAACGCGCTTGCGAACGAACTGCACCGCGAGGATATGGAGCTCATCCAGGACAACGGTTTCAACTTCGTGAGGCTGGCGCACTACCCGCAGGATCCCGCCGTGCTGGAGGAGACCGACCGGCGGGGCCTCCTCGTGTGGGAGGAGGTCCCTGTGGTGAACCTCATTACGCCGTCACGGGCGTTCTCCCGGACCGCGGAACGGATGCTGACCGAGATGATCCGCCAGCACTACAATCACCCCTCGATCATCTTCTGGGGCTACATGAACGAGGTGACCCTGTTGAGGCCCGAGCCGCTGCCGGAAGGCTACTACGATCGGGTGTTGGAGCTGGCCGAGCGGCTGGATGCGCGCGCCCATTCGGAAGATCCGAGCCGTGCGACGGTGATGGCGCTTTCCGCCGGCGAGGTGCAGGGGGACTCCCGACTCCAGGCTGTCTCGGACGTCCTGGGCTTCAATCTGTACTTCGGCTGGTACTACGGCGATTTTGACTCCCTCGCCACGTTCCTCGACACGTACCACGCGCGGCACCCGGCGCGGCCGCTCTTCGTCAGCGAGTACGGCGCAGGGAGCGACGAGCGCGTGCATACGATGGAGCCGCAGGCCTTCGACTTCAGCATCGAGTACCAGCAGCGGTTCCACGAGTCGCACCTGCCCATGCTGCGGGAACGACCCTACCTAGTTGGTTACGCCGTGTGGAACCAGTTCGACTTCGGCTCCGCCGGCCGCCAGGACACGAAGCCCGGCATCAACCAGAAGGGGCTGTACTTTTTCGACCGCGCCCCCAAGGATGTCGCCTACTTCTATCATGCGTCGTTGCGTCCTGAGCCGGTAGTCTGGATCGCGACGCGGGACTGGCGGCGGCGCGCGGGCAGCCGACCGGAAGACCGGCGCCAACCGGTGGTGGTCTACGCCAATTCGTCGGAGGTGGAGCTCGAGCTGGACGGCGAATCGCTGGGACGACAGCGGCTGGCGAATGCAGCCGCCCGCTGGATCGTGCCATTCCAGCACGGCCCCAACTTGCTACGGGCGCGGGCGCGGCGGCGGCGCGACGGGGAGGTCGTCGAGGACTCGGTCGCCGTCTACTACGAAGACCGCACGATGCTCTTCGCCGGCGCGGGAGCCGAGCCGGCGGCCCGAGTGCTGGCGGTGAACGCCGGAGCGCACTACCAGTTCGTCGACCGCCAGGGCGTGGTTTGGGAGGCGGATCGGCCGTACGAGCCGGGCAGCTGGGGCTATATCGAGGAGGGCCGGACGCGTCGAACCCACCACGCCATTCAGAGCACCGCGGACGAGCCGCTGTTCCAAGCGACCCGCGAGGGTGCACCTCTCGAATACCGCTTCGACGTGCCGGACGGCACCTACGAAGTCCAACTCTTGTTCGCTGAGATCGAGCACGATGAGGCCGGCGCCCGCACGTTCAGCGTGCACGTGAATGGGAATCCAGTGATCAGCGACCTCGACTTGATCGCCCAGGACGGTCGCTACGTCGCTGCCCAGCGGACGATCGAGGTCACGGCAGTGGACGGTGCCGGGATCGACATCCTCCTGCGGCCGACGACGGGAACGGCTGCGATCAGTGGAATCTCGATCGGGAGGCTCTAGGAGATGCGGGGGGTCTTGAACAAGGGGCGCTGCATCTTTGCGGCTTCGTCCGTCGCCCGGCCGTCAATCCACGCACCTACCCTCGAGCCAACCGCCGCGGAAGCCGGCGCGACACAGACCCCGTACCATGTAGGGGCTGTGCTTCATCACCCGCCAGATCAAACCCGACCTGTAGTTTTCGAGCATGGTTACGATGGGGCCCTGGTTGGTGCTCAGATAGTCGGTGGCAAACCAGCCGACGCCCGGCACGATTCTGCCGTGTTGCAGTTGCACGCCCTCGGCGGACGCCAGTGTGGGGTTGAACGCGTCGAAGAAGCCGTAGTGCCCGAAAACAAGATCGCCGTAAAGCTCCCGGATCGTCGCGACCGCCTCGATCGCGATCTCGGGCGCGAAGGGGATCGACCCCGTGGCTGCGGCCGGGCACAGGGTCCCGTCGTCCACGATCCGCTGCTCGGCCACACCGCGCGCGCTATAGCCGAAGAAGCGCCGTTCTCGACCGTCGAGCATCAGTGTGAAGCCGCCGGGCCCGGTGGAAGCCGATAGGCCCCAGACATTCGGTCCGTACCCGGCCCAATCGTTCGGGTTCTCGATGGCATAGGCGCGCTGGGCGAACGTCGCTCGCCGTGTGTTCTCGAAGTAGTCGATGCCGTGCTCCCGCATGTAGTCGTCCCGGATGCCACTGAAGTCGATCCAGATGTGTGAGAAGTGGTGCCCGAAGAGCGGCGGGAAGTTGACATACTCTTGACCGTAGAACTCACCCCAGTTGTACGTACTCACGTAAGCGTCATAGGTCTCCTTCTCCAGCGGGTGCGTCGGTGAACCGAGCGCCAGGATGTGCAACAGGATCGACTCGTCGTAGCCACGCCACCGGGCTGGTCCGTATCCCCGCTCCGGCCGCCAAGCCATGGTGATCAACGGCGGCTCCCGCAGGAAAAACGGCCAATCCACCCGCCGATAGATGGAATCGGCGAGCGCGCGGATCGCCGCTTCGTCCGGGTGGTCACCGTCGAAGTAGACCTGAGCGAAAAGCACACCGCCCAGCAAGAGCGCGCTGTCGATGGTGGACAATTCGACCGTGCGGAATCGATGTCCCGTCTCGAGGTCGAGGAAGTGGTAAAAGAACCCTCGGTAGCCGGTGACCCCGGACGAGTCGGGCCCCTGCGGCGCTTGCCAGAGGAATCGCAGAGTCGCCAGCGTGCGCTCCCGCGCCTCCTGGCGGCCGATCCATCCGCGCTCGACGCCGATACCGTCAGCGGTCAGCGCAAAGCCGATGGCGGCGATACTGGAGAACGGCCGAGAGGGCGCACGGGCAGCTGTCAGTCCCGTTTGGGGGTCCGTCTCGTCCCAGAACCAGTCGAAGGTTCGCCTCTCCAGCGTGTCGAGGAATGCGTCGGACTCGGATGCCCCGCCCGTCGGCTTTACCTCCCGATCCGCACACGCAGTCAGGAGAGTCACAAGGACGGCGAAGGCCGTGGCGAATCTCATCGATCCGCCGGGGCCTCCTCCAGAACTCGGAAGCCGGTCACCTCGAAACGTGTCTCGATCACGTCCTCGGAGCTTCCGCCTACAAGTGCGCGGAAGTAGCCCGGCTCGATCACGCGTCTCATCTGGAGGTCGTAGAACCCCAGGTCCTCGGGCGTGACCACGAACTCGATCGTTTTCGAGTCGCCCGGCGCCAGGTTGATTCGCTGGAATCCCCTCAGCTCCTTCACCGGGCGCGTGACGCTCGCCACCTCGTCCTGGAGGTAGAGTTGGACGACTTCGGCGCCGTCGCGATCACCCGTATTGGTCACGGCTACAGACACGATGAGGCTGTCCGTGGGCGCCAGCTGGTCGCTGCTCAGGCTCAAGTCGCCGTACTCGAACTCGGTGTAGCTGAGTCCGTGGCCGAAGGGGAAGAGAGGTGTGACCGGGACGTCGAGGTACTTCGAGGTGTATTTGTCCTCCGCCGGCGGACGCCCGGTGTTCTTGTGGTTGTAGTAGATCGGGACCTGTCCCAGCATACGCGGAAAGGTCACGGGCAACTTCCCGCTGGGGTTGGCGTCGCCGAACAGGACGTCGGCCAGCGCCGGTCCCATCTCGACGCCGAGGAACCACGCCTCCAGGATGGCCGGCACGTGCTCTGCCGCCCAGGGGATGGCGAGGGGGCGGCCGTTCATCAGCACCAGAACGACTGGCACACCGGTCGCGTGGAGCGCTTCCAGCAATTCCTGCTGGACGCCGGGCAATCCGATGTCGGCGCGGCTGGCTGCCTCGCCGCTCATGTCTTGCCGCTCGCCGAGGACGGCGATCACCGCATCTGCTTGGCTGGCGAGATCCACAGCCTCGGCGAAGCCGGCGGTGGACGAGTCGGTCACACCGGCGCCCGGGGCGTGCAGCACGGTTGTCGTTGGCGAAACCGCGGCGCGAATCCCGTCCAACACGCTCACCACGTCGGCCGGATTGCCGAGCGCGTGCCAGGGGCCCAATGGGTCAGCCTGGCTGTTGGCCAGCGGGCCGATAACCGCGATCGTCGGCGCCGCCTTGTCGAGTGGGAGCAGGTTGCCGTCGTTCTTCAGGAGGACGATCGCTTCTTGTCCAATCTCACGCGCCAGCGCGCGATGCTTATCGGCGAGGATCAGGCGTCGCTCGCGCTCGGAGCTGGCTCCACGGTACGGATCATCGAAGAGCCCGAGCCTGACCTTGGTGGCGAGAACATGCCGGACCGCCAGATCCACGGCCGACTCGGGGAT
>JASFLD010000137.1:0-9041 GCA_050118275.1 Gemmatimonadales bacterium | reverse complement strand
CCAGCATCGGCAAACGTCAACACCTCGTGCTCGGGCGTCCCCCGGAAAGACGGCACCACCATGTAGAACGCGCCGCTGACGACCCGCGAGCCGGGGGCCTTGCCGACGGTCTTGAGCGCAGCGCGAATCATGTCGGCCGTCGCGTGCCTCGCACCAGCCACGGCTCCATCCGCGTCGCCCGCCCGCACCATGAGGCCGGCGAAGTAAAGCGGATCGGCGACGCGCTGCCGCGCGGCACTCGCGTCCACCCTCACCGCACCGTGAATCTGGCGATACAGATCGGCGTAGCGGTCGAGCTCCGGGTCATCGATCGGGCTGCGCACCACACCGTTCCACCCCACGGGGCCCGTGAACGTGCTATCCGGTACCAGCAGCAGCGGTTCGATGTACCCAGCCTCCTGCAGGCGGATTGCTGCAGCCAGCACACGTTCGTCGTCGCCTTCGGCCAGAACGATGCGTTGGCCTCGTCCAGCGACGCGTTCCGTCAGCTTGCGGAGAAACGCCATCCTCTAGCCGGAGATGCGCTCCCGCAGACGCCGCAGGACCGGTGGCGACACGAAGCGAGAGACATCTCCACCCAGCGAAGCGATCTCGCGTACCAGCGAGGCGCTGAGAAACGTATACTCGCCGGCCGGCGTCATGAACACCATCTCGAGATCCGGCAGCAGTTCGCGGTTCATCAGCGCCATCTGGAATTCGTACTCGAAATCGCTCACCGCACGCAGCCCCCGCACTACGATGCGCGCATCGACCCGCCGACAGAATTCGACCAGCAACCCCCTGAACTCTTTGACTTCGATACGAGGCTCGTCAGCGAAGCATTCCTCGATCATCTCGATCTTTTCATCGACCGAGAACAACCCGTTCTTCTGGTGGGTCGGATGATGCGCGACCGCCAGCACGAGGCGGTCGACGAACTTCAGGCTTCGTCGCGCTATGTCTTCGTGCCCCAGCGTCAGCGGGTCGAAGGTGCCCGGATAGATGGCAACCCTCGGTTCATTCATGTGTCGGTCTCCTCTGCGTCTCTCGCGACGATGAATGCGATGACGGTGTCGCCATATCTCCTCTCCCTCGCGCTCGAAGGCAATTCGATCCGCTCGCCCCGCTCGTATTCCACACAGAGCAGGCGCGAGAACGGCCTCCGTGCATACCGCTGCACCAGCCGATCCGCCAAACCCCGCGCGTAGGGCGGGTCGGCGAACGCGATGTCGTAATATTCGCTCCCGACGCCGTCCAGGTACGAGAACACATCCGCGCACACCGCAGTGCACGCATCGCCGGCTCCCAGCGCGGCGATGTTGCCGCGCAGGCAATCGATCACCCTACGCTCCCTTTCGACGAAGGTCGCATGAGCGGCGCCGCGCGACAGCGCCTCGAGGCCCAACGCGCCACTGCCGGCGAACAAATCCAGGACACGCGCACCTTCCAGCTCCGCCGCCAGGACATTCAGCCACGCCTCGCGCGCCCGCTCCGGCGTGGGCCGGACCGAGCGCACGCGGGGCACCTTCAACCGACGCCGACCCCATCGTCCGGCGATGATGCGGATCTCGCTCAAGCCGCCTCGCTGGGCCGGATGTCCAGCACTTGTGCCTGCAGATACTCGACTCCCTGCCATTCACGAAGCGCCAACTGGAACGCGATGTCGATCCGCGACGACTCGGTCAGCCACTCGCTCTCTACAGCCTGCCCGAAGGCGATGGCTTCCGCCGAGGCACCGTTGCCCGCATCGATCCGCAGACGGAGATGGTCCTCACCGACGATCTCCGGTCGCGCTGACAAGCCGACCCGCCGAGCGAGAAAGACGGGCTTCGGATTACCCTGCCCGAACGGCCCGAAATGCGCCAGAAACCGCCACAGCTCCGGCGTGACCTCCGACATGGACAGCTCGTGATCGATACGCAGCCTCCGACTGAGATCATCGCCGGTTAGGCGCTGGTGGGCCACCGCGTTCAGAGCCTCGCGAAACGCTGGAACTTCGCTGGCGCGTATGACCAGACCCGCCGCCGCCTTGTGGCCGCCGAACTGCTCGAGGTGCGACTCGCAAGCCTTGAGAGCCTCGTACAGGTGGAAGCCCGGAATCGAACGTCCCGACCCCCGGCCTTGCTCGCCGTCCAACGCGATGAGCACGGTCGGTCGATAGTATTCTTCCAATATCCGGGAGGCGACGATTCCGATCACACCCGGGTGCCAACCCTGTGACGCCAGTACGATCGCACGGTCACGCTCCGCATCGAAGGTACCGTCCAAGAGCGTCTTCGCCTGCTCCAGCGTGGCGCGGTCCTCCTCCTGCCGCAGGCGGTTCTCAGTGTCGACGACCTCGGCCAAGGCTTGCGCCTCGGCGTCGTCGTCAGACAGGAGCAATCGCACACCCCGCATCGCCTCGCCCATTCGACCGACCGCGTTGAGCCGCGGCCCCAGAACGAACGCGATCTGGCCCGCGTTGATCGGCCGGTCCCCGCGGAGGCCCGACACGCGCAGCAATGCCCGCAGTCCCGGGTTCGGCGTCCGCTGCAACACTTTGAGACCGAACCGGGTCAGCACGCGGTTCTCACCGCTCAGCGGCACGAGATCCGCGACCGTAGGTATCGCGACGAGGTCGAGGTATTTATAGAGGTCCTTCACGGCGCGGCCACGTCGCTCGTACAGGGCGTGCAACAGCTTGAACGCGACGCCGGCGCCACACAACACCCGTTCCGGATAGCCGCAACCGGAACGATGTGGATTGAGGACGGCGATCGCCGGCGGAAGCTGGGGGGGCGGCGTGTGATGATCCGTCACGACAACATCGATGCCTTCCCGCCCGGCCGCTGCAACGGTCGCGTGTGCCATGATACCGCAGTCGCAAGTCAGCACGCAGCCAGCCCCCGCTTCGAGTGCCCGCGCGAGTCCGGCGGGACCGAAGTCGTAGCCATGCGACAGCCGGTTCGGAACGAAGGCCTCGACGCGCGCTCCCAGTTCGCGCAGTGCCCGCACCAAGAGCGCCGAGCCACAGACTCCGTCGACGTCGTAATCGCCGTGCACGAGGATCAGCTCCCGTGCGTCGATGGCTTGCGCGATGCGATGTACCGCTCGTTCCATGTCGGCCATCGACCACGGATCGTGAAGATCCTGCAGCCGCGGCCGCAGGAAGGACTTGGCCAGCCCGGGTGTATCGTAGCCGCGGCGCGCCAGTATCGCCGCGATCGGCGCCGGGAGCTTGAGTTGTGCGATCAGCGTCTCGACCGCCGCGGCATCGTCTGCCTTCGGCAGTGCAAGCACTGGTCTCACCCGAATCGTTTCCTTTCCCGACAACGACATCACGTCAACCGGACCCCCCGGCGTCCCACCCGATCGGACCCTCGCTCGCTCACCGCTTCAGATCGTGTGGGTAGAGGATTACGCCGCACCCCTCACAACAGATCAACGTAGTCATCGACTTGACTTGCATCTCCTGCTGAATGGTGACGGCGGTGAAGCAATTTCCGCAGACCGCCTCCTCTGTCAGCGGCGCGACCGCGACTTCTGACCGTCCCGAGCGTATACGGTCATAAAGAGCCAATGCTCCTCCGTCCAGACGGATGGCCAGGTTGTGCCGCTGATCTCGCTTGATCGCCAGTTCGTCCTCGAGCATCTTCAGACGCTCCTCGATCGCCTCTCGACGCGGGCCGGCGGCGGACCGTGCTTCCTCCAATGCGGCCGCCGTCTCCTTCTGGCGAGCCTCGATCTCTTCTACCGCTTGCAGCTTGTCGAGGGCCAGATCCTCCAATTTCCGGAGGTCCTGCCTCACCAAATCGAACTCCAGGCTGGCCGCGCTGTATTGCTTCTGATTCTGGACCTGGTTCACGCGGGTCCGCAGCCGATTGAAGACCGCCCGTTTCTCATCCGCCGCGCGCTCCGCCCGGCGCTCTTCCAAACGGACCTGTTCCAATTCGGTTGCGATCCGTTCCGCGCGGCCCTGCAGATCTGCCACCCCCTCTTCCATGGTGGCCAACTCTTGCCTGTAATGCTCGACCTCCTGCCCCACCGCAAGAATCTCCTGGTCAACATCATGAAGACCAAGCAGCTGCTGGAGTACTGTCAACTGTTCACTAGGACCTGTCATACTAGTTCGCCGGGTTTATCGTGGTCGTTAAGCACCCTTGAAAAAACTCCGCCCAGGTATCCGGCTTCCGAGCGACTTCAGCTCCTGCCGGACACTCTTGACTTCCGATGCCAACGCGAGCTGGGTGTCGGTGTCCGCCACCAGCATCTCCGTCATCAAATCGGACAAGCGCTTCTGTAGCGCTCGTTCACGTAGCCGCGCGACGGCATCATCCAATACGGCCACCGGATTGGTCAGCTCTTCCGGATCGGCGGCCAGCTCTGCGACGCGCTCGTACAGCGGCGTCGGCATGTCCGCCGCCCACTCCAGTGGATCGGCTCGCTCTTCGTCAGTGGACGGCGCGCCCGCATTCAGCAGCGCCCGATAGATCTCGAGATATTCAGGCGTCCTGAAGTTATCCGGCTCCACCAGCGAGGCCACCCTGGGCACCAGCGAGCGATCCCTCACCAGCAGCAACAGCAGCTTCCGCTCCGCGCCCAGCTTCGGCACCTCTTCGCTGGGGACTGCGCCCTCGCCGCGACGCGAGGTCCGCCGCAGACGCGTGCTCGCGTCGTTTCGTCCCATCTCGCGCAACAAGGTGGACCGACGGACGCCCGTCACCGCCGCGACCCGATCGAGATAGATGTCTCGCAACGCCTCGTCCGCCGCGGCCCGCACTGTCAGCAGCAGGCCGTCCACCGCGCGCCGTTTCCCCTCGATTGAGTCGAGATAACCCTGCTGTTGCAGAATCTGAATCTTGCGATCCATCACGTCGATCGCCGCGTCCATGTACTTCGTCAACGCCTCGCCTCCACCCTTTCGAACGATTGAATCCGGGTCCTCCCCTCGCGGGAGCGTCGCCACGTTGGGATGTATTCCGGCTCGCAGCAGTTCGTCGGCGGCCTTGAAGGTGGCGACCAGACCAGCCCGGTCGCTGTCGTATAGCAAGAGCGCCTTCTTCGTGTACCGGCCGAGCAACCGCGCCTGTGACTCCGTCAGGCTCGTCCCCAGCGGAGCGATGACGTTCTCGATACCGCACGCCGCCAGCGACACCAGGTCCATGAAGCCCTCCACGACCAACACCAACTCCTCGCGTCGGATCGCGCTGCGCGCCCAATTCAATCCGTAGACGATCTGCCCCTTGTGGAAGATCGGCGTATCGGGAGAGTTGATGTACTTGGGCGTGTCCTCGGCATCGGCCAGCAATCTGCCCCCGAAGCCGATCGGTCGGCCGCGCAGATTATAGATCGGTATCATCAGGCGGCCGCGGAACAGATCGTACGGTTCCTTCGCCCGCTCGCTCTGCTTGATCAGCCCCGCCCTCAGAAGCACATCGTCGCCCATCTCGTGCACCGCCGCCGCCTCGCGCAGTCCGCGCCAGACATCCGGCGCATAACCGAACCCGAAGCGATGCACCGTCTCTTCCGACAGCCCCCGACGTATCAGGAGGTACTGCCGTGCGCGCTCGCCGCCCGCCTCTTCCCAAAGCTGGCCCTCGTACCAATCGGCCGCGAAAGCGATGGCCTCGCGGATGTCGCGGTGCGGATCCTCCTCCGCCTTCCATCCCTCGTCGTCGGGCACCGCGATTCCACACCGCTCGCCGACGAATTTCACCGCCTCGACGAAATCGAGACCCAGCAACTTCATCGCGAACGAGAAGACGTCGCCCCCTTCTCCACACACAAAGCACTTGAAGATGCCGCGATCCGGATCGACCGAGAAATTCGGACCATCGCCGCCGTGCAGCGGACATGGCCCCCGATAGGTCCTTCCGCTGCGACGCAATTGCACGTACTCGCCGACGATCTGCGTGATGTCGGCCTGCGCGCGAATTTCCTCCAAAAGTGCGTCCGAGACCACGTTACTCCAGTGTTAGTACCGTCACGCCGCTCCCGCCCTCCCACGATGCCCCCAGACGAAATGACTTCACACGGCGATCGCCGCGCGCGTACTCGGCGACCGCTTCCCGCAGCACGCCCGTCCCCTTGCCGTGGATCACTCTGAGCTCGGCCAGGCCGGCATGGACCGCCGCGTCGAGGCCGCGCATCAGTTCGATTCGCGCTTCATCCGCCACGAGTCCACGCAGATCGATCTCTGATCGGGCATCCAGTTCGGGCATCGTCACGACCGTCGCCCGCTCGTCTGGCTGCGCCGCATCCCGCTTCCGCAGCACCGCCGGCGACATCTGCAGCTTCACACCGCCCATCTCCACCACGACTTCCGACCCGCGGATCTCGACCACCCGCCCTTCCCTCCCCAAGGAGGTTATCCAGACCCGGTCGCCCGACTCGAAGCTCTCGTTCCCTTCCTCGACCGCCGGCTCGTCCGTCAATTCGCGCAGCGCTTGCGAGTGGCCCCGCAGGCTGGCCTCCAGCTCGGCACGCGCCTCCTGAGCGGCACGACGGTCGGCGCGCAGCGCTTCTTCCAGCTGCCGGCGGGCCTGCAGCAGAAAGTCCCGCGCCTCCTCGTGCGCCCGACGCTCCGCCTCGCGCCGCCATTCGGCCAATTCCGTGGCCTCGCGCTTCTGCGCCTCCGCGTTCTGTGTAAGCTCCTGCTCTCTCCGCTCGAGCGCCGCCAGCCGCTCGTCCAACTCGGCTTCCTTCTGCTCCAGTTCGGCCAGCAAGCTGACCGTGTCGACCTCCTCCTGGCTGAGGGACCCGCGCGCCTGCTCGAGCACAGCGGCGGGGAAGCCGACCCTTTGGGCTATCGCCAGCGCATAGCTGCGGCCCGGCCGACCTTTCACCAATCGGTAGAGTGGCTGCAGCCGTTCGGAATCGAACGACAGTCCGGCGTTGACGATGCCGGGATGCTCGGCCGGCAAGCTGTTCAGCACGCCGAGATGGCTGGTGGCCAGCGTCAGACAGCGGCGCTCTGCCAGCTCCAACAGAACCGAACGGGCGAGCGCCGCGCCCTCGACCGGGTCCGTGGCACCGCCGATCTCGTCGATCAGGCAAAGCGAAGCGACATCGGCGCCTTCCAAAATCCGGGTCAGATTGCGGAGGTGAGCGGTGAACGTGGACAGCGAGGCGTCGATGGACTGTTCGTCCCCGATGTCGGCGAAGATATCACCGAAGACAGGGATCTCCGTGCCCGGCCCCACGGGAGGAAGGATACCCGCCTGCGCCATGGCGGCGATCAAACCGACGGCCTTCAGCAGAACCGTCTTGCCACCCGCATTCGGCCCCGTGACCAGCAGCGTGTATTCGCCCGGGTTCATCATCAGGTCGAAAGGCACCAGCGACTCGGGCGTCTCGAGCAGCAGCGGATGTCGACCGTGCACGACCCGGTACCCGCGTTCCTCCCAGTCGACCAACTGCGGCCTCGTGCACCCGCGGGCAAGGGCGTAACGCGCGCGCGCGTAGCGCGAATCTAGCTCGATCAGGCGCGTTAGGGTGTCCGTGAGCTCGGCCGCCCGCGGACGCAGCGCATCGGTCAGCTCTCTCAGTATCCTCTCGACCTCGCGAACTTCCGAAAGTTCCAGTTCGCGCAGCCCGTTCATCGGCTCGATCGCCGACGGCGGTTCGACGAACAGCGTCGCACGACTCGCCGATTCGTCGTGGACGATACCGCCCACGTGCGAGCGCCCTTCCCGGCGTATGGGGATGCAGTAGCGTCCGGCGCGGATCGTCACCGATGCGTCGGGCACCATGAAACGCTCCGGCAACCCGGCGGCGATCGCCTCCAGCTGCCGGACCAGCGCGGTTCGAGCAGAGACGATCGCGCGTCGAATCCGCTTCAGCTCGGGCGACGCGCTGTCTTTCAGCGTCTCGTTTTCCTCGTCCAGCGCGGATTGGAGGAGCGACTGCAAGGTCTCGTCCTTTAGCAGACCGGCGGCCAATTCACCGAGCAGGGGAAACTGAGGTGACTGAGGTAGGATCGATCGCCGCACCGCCCGCGCTGCCGCCAACAGGCGCAACGCGCCGGTCAATTCGCTCTCCGACCAGACGCCGCCGGCAACGGCGAGGCGGCGAAGCGGTTTCTCCAATTGAGGGATGTTGGGCGGCGACCAGTTCTCGTCACGGATTAACCAGCTCACCGTCTCGTCGACTTCCTCCAGGGCGCGCGCGACCGCCGGGCCATCCGCCACCGGCCGCCGCCGACGCACGCCTTCGGCTCCCGGCTCGCTGGTCGCGTGTGCCGCGACGATGTCGAGGACCCGCTCGAACTCGAGCGCATCAAGGGCGTGGCGGTTCATCGCACCCCCAAAAACCTGGGGGGTGCTGGTGTTCGTTCACCAGCACCCCCCGGGCTGTGCGCCAGTCGGACAACAGCCAACTCGCGACAAGCATCGATCAACCACCCGCTCCTCTTGTCTGGAGCACCTCCCGCGCTATGCGGTTGACCTCCCGACCGTCGGCGCGTCCTTTCACCTGTGGCATCAGACGGCCCATCAGCGCCCCAATGTGCGTGGCGCCCGCCTCGATCGCCTCCTCCACCATTCGTCGAATCTCGTCCTCCTCCAGCTGGGCCGGCAGATAGCTCTTGAGTGTTTCCGCCTCACCGCGCTCCTTCTCGGCCAATTGCGGACGCGAAGCCATCTGATCCGCCGCCTCGTTCCGAAGCTTGACCGCGCGGGCGAGCACCTCGATCACCTCGTCGTCAGTCAGCTCGTGTCCAACCTCGATCTCCCGATTGTGAATATCGGACAAAACGGTCGACAATAGGCGTGCGCGGTCCTTGTCCTGCCGACGCCGCGCCGCATTCATGTCGTTGCGGACCCGCACGAGGAGCTTGTCCTCAGCCATCTCCCAGCCTGCTCGCGAATGCATGGCCTCCGCCGCGACCGGAACGAAACCGTGCCGCCGACGGTCGGCTCACCCTCTCTCTCGTTTGACGGATAGTAATCGAGTGCCGCGATCGTCGTCAACGCTACCCCGGCGGCCACCCCATGTCGCGGCCGCCCAGCAGGTGAATGTGGACGTGAAACACCGACTGTCCGGCGCCCGCGTTACAGTTGAACACCGTCCGGTAACCCGACTCG
>JASFLD010000136.1:0-9053 GCA_050118275.1 Gemmatimonadales bacterium | reverse complement strand
CCCAGATCCTCCCAAATGTCCGCCTGATACTCGATCTCGAAGATCTCGGGCAGATCACGGATCTCCACGTCGAGCCTGAAGGCCTGGTGGTCACGCGCCGACCTTCTTTTGTACTCGTCGTAGTCCGCACGCGTCACATCGCTGAATAGACTTCGCGTCGCCAAGACCATATCGTCGCCACGGGCGGATCCCACAAAGGTCAGGTAGTAGTCGCCGATGTCGTGGAAGAATAAATCAAAGCCGGTCTCGACGAAGTCCGCGCGCATCGACCGGCAGAAGCAGTGTTCGTCCGGCGTGCAGTCCATACCGATGATCGAGATGTTCTTGCGGCGCGTCAGGTAGTACGGATCCGGATACGTGCCCCCGAAAACCATATCGAGGATGTTTAGCGCGTATATGTCACAGGCGTGCAGCCCGAAGAGCACGATACGCCTCTCGTGCTCGACAGTCGCCGGCAAGTAGCCACCATCTTCCCGATAGTCAAACAGCTTCTCCCGCGGCGGTAAGAAGTACTTCTTCGGAGGTAGGATCGTGCGATTGTAGTCCAACCTGGCATCCGACCATCGCGCTAACCGTTGGAAGACGAACTTGCCGTTCTGCTCGATCGGTGCATGAACTTCACCGAACTGCTGCAGCACCGACGCGAAGAAATCCAGTTGCGCTTTGGGGAGCTTCAGGATCTTCATCCTAGTCCTCTCTTGTCAGCCGCGCGGCCGCCGTTTCACCAGCGATTGGAACCCGTGATCGGATCTTCTCCAGCAACCTGGACATGTCGAGCGGTTTGGGAAGGAACTCGTCGTGGGCCAGCCACTCGCCGTCGGGCGGGATGTCGAAGTCCGGAAGCGTCGAGTACAGGGAGCTGACGACGAATATCGGCACGTGACTCAGGCCAGCGGCGCGGCGAATCTCTTGAACCGTGAAGAAACCCTCGGTCCGTTCCTTCATCATGACATCCATGATTATGAGGTCGGGCTTCTCCTGCTTCGCGAGCCGCAGACCGGCTCGACCGTCCCGGGCGGTGATCGGACGATAACCGTGCGATTTCAGGAAGGCCGACAGCGACCGAACGAAGTCCTCATCGTCATCGACGATGAGAATCTTTGCCAAGCTAGGATTCACTTGCCCTCTCCTCGTGTTCGTTTTGCCCGTCCTGCTCTCGCCGCGCCGGCAAACGGACGCGAAAGACCGAGCCGACATCGACCTGGCTCTCCACTTCGATACAACCGCCCATCTCCGAGACGATCCTCTTGCATATGGGGAGACCAAGCCCCGTTCCCGTGACGGCTTCGCAGGCCGGATCCTTCACCCGGAAGAACTCATCGAACAGGCGCTCCCGGCATTCCTCCGGGATTCCGATTCCGGTGTCCGCCACGGAGACCGTCACTTCTCCATCCTTCGACTCGGCCGACACGACAACTTCTCCCCCCGGCCTGTTGTACTTGATGGCATTGACGATGAGGTTGTCGAGCAGCACGGTCAGACAGTTTGGATCGCCTTCCACTAGATATGAATCGTCGGAGAGTTCGGTGCACAATGAAATGCTGCGCGCCCGGGCCATCTCCTCGTAAGTCTTCAGGATGTCCGGGATGATCCGGCCCAGATCTACCCCGATTCTGCGGCGCGAGAGCGTCTCGCTCTCCATTCTGGCCAGCGTGAGCCAGTCGTCGATGATCTCCTGCATCTCGCTGGTTCTGCACAGGCAGCGGTCGAGCCATTCCGCTCGATTGATCCCGACCTCCTGCTCGTCACCAACCTGCCTGAGCACATCGAGATATTGGTGGATCGCCGCGAGTGGCGTCTTGAGCTCGTGAGAGACGAAAGTGACGAAACGGCGCTTCAGCAGCTCGCGTTCCATCTCGGCGCGGTGGGCTCGTAGGAGCAGACTGCGGCGCTCGAGGCCGCGCCTCACGATCAGACGCAACTCGTCCGGCTTGAAAGGCTTGGGTAGGAAGTCGTAGGCCCCTGCCTTCATCGCCTCGACGGCGGTGCCAATGGTCGCGTAGCCCGTGATTACGATGGTTACGATGCAGGGATCCGTATCGTGGACCCGGGGAATAACCTCCATCCCGCTGATACCCGGCATCTTCAGGTCGACCACCACCAGACTGGGTCTCAGCCGTGCGATGGCCTCGAGACCCCGACCCCCATCTTCGTACGTCTCTACCTGGAAGCCGGACTTGCGGAGAATTTGCTCGCAGGAGAGACGCATGGCGTAGTCGTCATCGATGACGACTATCATCTCGGGCTCGTCGGCCGCTGGAGCCTCCCGGTCGTGCGTTTCGTTCATCCGCGCGTCCTCCCCGAGATGGTCAGGTCGAGACGTCGCTAGTCGCAGGTCTCTATCGCTCGCTCACCTGAGGGGCAACGTGGACCAGCACCTTCACCACTTCCAAGAACTTCCTGATGTCCAGCGGCTTGGTCATGTAGCGATTCGGCTGGATCATGTCGACCGCTTCCGCGTACGGGTAACGCTCCAACGGCGTCTCCGCTATCGACGAGACCATGATGATCGGAATGTGCCGGAAGTCCTTGTATCGATCCTGATACTTGACCGCTTGATTGACCCCGTACCCCTCTTCCAGCGTCTCCATCATCACGTCCAACACGATGACATCGGGATTGTGCTGGACCAACAACTCAATGCCCCGCTTCCCGGAGCTCGCCTCGAAGACCGTGAAGCCCTCGCCCTCGAGGAGCGGTCTGATCGATGCTCTGAAGTCGGCGTCATCATCGATCACGAGTATCCTCTTCCCCGTGGCCATGACCTGCTCCTTTCTCCCAGCTCGGTACAACCGGCCGGCCAGAAGCGGATCGGCTGCTCCTGTCACGCGCTGCCAGGGGCGCTGCCGCCGAAACCGATCCAGTCGTTATCTATTCTCAGCGAAACTTGGCCGATGCGTAATTGGGAGTTGTGCCTAGAGTCGTCTCGGTTTCCACGTACACGAGTTCGGGGGCGATGGTGGGCAGCGATCTGCAGTTCGGCCAAGGGAATGGCACGGCCTCGCGCTCAAAGGCCAACGCAGAGGTCCGCGACAGGTGGATCGTATTGCTCCTGGAAGGTAGCGAAGTACTGGTGATCGCCGCTCAACGCGGCGGGATCGATCCGTTCGATCAAGTCGCGATACGTTCGTTGACAGTCCAACGCTGTAAAGAACGCGCATGGTCAGGCCAGAGACACCTCCCGACGCTGCTCTCGGGGTAGACTATCTCGTCATGCGGTGTCGCTTCGTGATTGCCGGACTAGCGCTCCGTCAGTTCCGCGTATTCCGGGTGCCGTTTGATATAGCCGGCGACGAAACTGCAGACTGGCACGACGCGCAGCCCCTCGGCCCGCGCCCAATCGAGTCCGGTCCTCGCCAGCAGACTTCCGATGCCTCTCCCCTCGAGAGCGGACGGCACACCCGTGTGGGTGTAGATGACCTCGTCCTCGGAGAGTCGATACTCGAGGACCGCAGTCTCGCCTTCGAAGTAGACAGCGAATCTATCCTTATCGGTCTCGTGTACGACTTCTGCCTGCGGACCTTCGCTCACCGTACGCCCTCCGTGGGCGAAACCCGTGTTCCTCGTCGCTCGATTCACCGTCAGACTGCCGGTCACGAGCGCGTGATGCAAGTACGAACGTTTGGCGCAAACATGCTCGGTGAGACCCAGCCACCGCTGCAGCGCGCCGCTATTCCCGAACTCTCAAGGCGTAAATACTGCCCTCGATGGTGCCAACCAACAGTACGTCGCCGCTGTATCCGAGCCCGCGGATGCTCCCGTCTAGAGACGTCGACCACCGGGTCCGACCGTCGGCGAGCTCCAGAGCAACCAGCTCACCGTCGGCTGTTCCGCTGAGGACAGCGCCGCGCCAATCCAGCGGCTGAACCACCGAGACTCGGCCGAGATCGGCACGTTCCCAGATGACGCCGTCCAGGGCTCGATCGACCGCGCCGATCCAATTACGCCCGGGGACGATCAGCATGCCATCGACCAAAGCCAGGCGACCTTCCAGCTCTCGGCCGAGCGGAAGCGTGGAAGTCAACTGTCCATCCTGAGCCCGAAGATGGAACAGTCGGCCATCGCGGCAGCCGACATAGACGTCATCACCGTCGAACGCGACGGAGGTCGAAGCGTCGCAGGCGATGTCACTGCGCCACAGCACGTTCCCCGATTCGGCGTCGATTTCATACACCGCTCCGTCCGGCGCCGAAAAGATGATGTGGGACCCCAGCACCGATGGAGACTCGGCCACGTCCGGACGATAGCGCTCGCCCTGATGCGCGACGTGCCAGACCGGTTCGCCGTTCGTGACGTCCAGGGCGACCAGATCGCCACGATCGTTGCGGCCCACCGCCAGCCCATCCGCCCCAACTACGTCAGAGCGCGTCAGAGCCCACTCGCCTTGCCGACTCCAGGACACCCGACCCGTGGCTCGCTCGAAGGCCCACATCCGCACGGGATCCAGCGCCTCGCTGCCGGTGATCACCAGATCCTCGGTCAGCAATGGATCTCCGTGGAAGGTGGCCTGCCCAACTTCAGATTTGAAGTCGTGGCTCCAGCGGATCGCACCCGTCTCGATATCGAAGGCGTAATACACGCCTGCGCAGGAGCCGACATAGGCCGTCCCACCCGCGACCGCGGGAGTGACGAAGATTCAACCGCCGGTGTCGTGGCTCCAAAGGAGATCGAATTCGACTTGGGCGAAAGCGGCGCAGGGAGAAAGGTCGAGCGCCACCAAGAGTAGCAGGCCTGCAGCACGGGCGACGTGTCGTTTGCACATAGAATCGAGTCCTTTCCGTTACAAGGTGTCCTATGAGACGATGGAACTGAATCGGACGTTGGCAATGAGAGCGGCTAGCTTGTCTATGTAACACGCTGGGGTTGCAGGAGGATCCCGGCCTTGCTCGGCCGACGGGCCAGATCTAGAGTGCAGCCATGATCATCCGAGCGCCGGTACGCATCGACCTGGCCGGAGGCTGGACGGACGTGCCGCCGTATTCGACGCGCCGCGGCGGCGCCGTGGTCAACGTGGCGATCGCGTCGTACGTTCTGGTCGACGTTCGCAGGCGCGACGTCGGTATCCGTATCAGCTCCGACGATCTGGGTCAGTCGATCGAAGCCGGGTCGGCGCGTGACCTGGTCTACGATGGAAAGCTCGACCTGATCAAAGCGGCAGTGAAGCGCTGCGGGCTGGACGAGGGTTGGGAGATCAGAACCCGCAGTACGGTGCCGGCCGGCAGTGGCCTCGGAGCGTCCGGCTCTCTCGGTGTGGCCCTCGTCACGGCGTGCCACGCCGCAACCGGTATGTCGCTGAATCCGGAAGCGGCGGCGGAGATGGCCCACCTGCTGGAGACCGAGGAACTACGCGTGGCCGGAGGCAAACAGGATCAATACGCGGCGGCGCTGGGCGGTTTTCTGCTTCTCGAGTTCCAAGATCCCGTGGTGACGGCGACGCGCTTGAAGCCGGCGCCCGATTTCCTGCGCGCACTCGGGTCGCGACTCGTGCTCTGCTACACGGGCGGCTCGCGGATCTCGGGAGAGGCGATCGCGCGCGTCATGGACGGGTTCGAGTCGGGCGATCGGAAGATCGTGGCGGCCCTCGAGGGAATCGGCGACGCGGCGCTCGCCGCCCGTGACGCGCTGGCCGCGGGTGACATCGAGGCATTGGCGCAGGTGGTGGAAGCGAATTGGCGGCACCAGCAGGCGTTGGACGCCGGTCAACTTACGGAGACGATCGAGCAGATCGAGGCCGTGGCCAAGGCGGCCGGTGCGATCGGGGGCAAGGCATGCGGCGCGGGCGCCGGCGGTTGCCTGCTCTTTGTCTCGCGCGCAGAAGGGGCCGAGGCGGTGAAGGCGGCGGTGCAGGCCGCCGGCGGGACGCTCTTGCCAATAAGCTTCGACTTCGAAGGCGTGACTGATGCGACCTCGGAATAGGCAGTCCGCTCCAGTCGCGCCGGCCAGGTGGGCGATGGCCCACTGAGAGAGCTAGCGTTCGCCGAGCCGCTCGCGAACGTTGGGATAGAGAATCCCCGCCGGCCTCGTTTGGCGTAGCGCTATTCCCAGTGACGCTCGCCTCGGGTCAAGCAATAGTGCGCGACGGGCGTGATCTACTCGCGCCGCAGCACCTCGACCGGCTGCAACCGCGCAGCTCGGAGGGCGGGCACTCCACAGGCCAGCGCTGCCACTACCGCCAACAAGAGGATACCGGCCGCGTAGGTCAGCGGGTCGCTGGCGCTCACCTCGTACAGCAGGCTACCCAACAGACGCGTAAGGGCCAGCGCCGCGGCGGCGCCGATGATCAGGCCCGCCGCTACGAGAGCCATGCCCTGTCGCATCACATGCGAGACGACGCTGCGCCGATCCGCTCCGACGGCCATGCGGATTCCGATCTCGTGGCTGCGCTGACTGACGGTGTACGAGATGACGCCGTAGACCCCGACCGCCGCCATGACAAGAGCGAGGAACGCGAAGCTGCCGAACAAGAGGAGGGCGAAGCGCGGCTGAGACAGGGCGGCAGCTACACGAGCCTCCATCGTCTGCACATCGGCGACCGGTTGATTGGGGTCGAGCGACCAGACTTCGCGCTGCACCGGGCGGGCCAGTGAGAGTGGTTCGACCGCCGCGCGGGCCGCGAGGTACATACGGGCCTGCGGGTACTGATTGTACGGAAAATACGCCTGTTCGCGTCCGACGGTCGCGACGTTGTTGTGCCGCGCATGAGCGACCACACCGACGACCTCGCGCCAGAGCAGTTCGCCGTTGGAGTCGCGATTGATGGCGATCCGCTGGCCAATGGGATCCTCGCCGGGCCAGAAGTGGCGCACGAAGGTCTCATCGACGATCGCGACGGGCGGCGCGGCGCCGTTGTCCGCTTCGCTGAAGGGCCGTCCGCGGAGGATCGGCACCCCCATGGTGCGGAAATAGTCGGGGCTGACCGCTCGCCGGTCGACCTCCCAAGCGCGCTGATCTTCCGGTACCGTCTCGCTGTTCTCGATCCGCGTCGTACCGGACATGGCCGACCCGCTGAGCGGCAGTTGCGAGATCGCTCCGGCCGAGGTGACCCCGGGGAGCGCCGTGGTGCGCGAGAGCAGTTGATCCCAGAAGGAGATTGCCCGTTGGCTGCTCGTGCTCATCGACAGGGGCACATGCAGGGTGAGCACGTTCCGGGGATTGTAGCCGAGATCGGAAGCCAGCAATCGATTGAAGCTGCGGACCATCAGACCGGCGCCCGCCAGCAGCACCAGCGCCAGCGCGACCTCCGCGACGACGAGCCCCGTGCGCGCCCGCCGACCCTTCATCCCCGCAGTTGCACCGCGCGCACCCTCCTTGAGCGATTCGACGAGGTCTTCTCGACGGGCGTACAGGGCCGGCAGCACCCCAAAGACCAGACCGGTGAGCAGCGAGACGATGAGGGTGAACAGAAGCACGCCGATGTCGAGGCCGATCTCATCTCCGCGTGGAAGGTTCGCCGGCGCGAATGCGGTGACCGCACGAACGAGGGCGAACGCCAGCGCCAGCCCAAAGGCGCCACCGGCCACGCCGAGTGTAACACTCTCGGTGAGCAGCTGGCGGGTCAGCCGCCGCCGACCCGCGCCCAGCGCCGAGCGGACAGCGATCTCGCGCTCGCGGCCCGCGGCGCGGACCAGCATCAGGTTCGCGACGTTCACGCAAGCGATCAACAGGACGAAGCCGACGGCGCCCAGCAGAACGAGCAGCGCCGGCTTGACGTCCTCGACCAGGTCGTCGTGCAGCGACAGGACGGTGAGGCCCCAACCCGGGAAGTCGTAGTAGTCGGGCGATTTCTCTTGCATCGCCCGGGCCACCGCGTCCATGTCGGCCTGGGCACGGGCCAGCGTGATCCCGGGCTTCAGACGTCCGAACCCACGTAATCCGTGGCTGGAGCGCGGCGCTTCAGAGTAGTCGTTCAGCCCGTACAGGGCGCCGTACAGCGGCACCAACGGTACCCAGACGTCCACGCTCTTCGGGAATTGCGCGTCGGGGTGGAGGATTTCGAAATCTCGTGGCAGAACTCCGATGACGGTGAATACCTGGCCGTCAAGATTGAGAGTCGTGCCGATGACGTCCGGGTCAGCCCCGAAGCGGCGCTTCCAGAACCCATCGGTCAATACCGCGACCTTTTCGGCGGCTCCGTGGTCGTCCGCCTCGGTCATCACTCTGCCGAGTTGCGGCTCGACATCGAGCACGGAGAAGAAAGTGCCGGAGGCGGCGGCGACGTTGAGCTGCTCGGGTTCACCGGCACCGATCAAGCTGGCCGTGGTCGGGACGACGACACCGACCTCCTGGAACACCGTGTTGAACTCCCGCAGCTCCTCGAACTCGGGGCCCGACAGCCAATTCTGCGGCAGGTCTATCCCGAAGTTGGTCCAGATGAGCGTGAGGCGCTCCGGATGTGTGTACGGCAGCGGCCGCAGCAGTACCGTGTTGACGACGCTGAAAACGGCGGTATTGGCACCGATTCCCAGTCCCAGAGTCAGCACCGCCACCAGCGTGAAGCCCGGAGAATGGTGGAGCCGGCGAATCGCATATCGTAGATCCTGGAACAGGCTGGATGGCATGAGGACCTCCACGAACTGTCCGGCCGATGGGGCCGCAGTGGTGTTGCTCTAAATATGGTGGGGATCGTGTCCGAGCACTTCCCGCTCCCATCAGCCTTACGCGAGAACGACGGGTGCGGTTTCTACTTGGAGGGCCGAGTGCCGCCTCTGTTTGGTCGTTGCTTCGCCACATCTCGAACGCGGACAGCCCAGAGACTGCACAGGTTCACGAGGTTTCAGCGATTGTGGATCTCGCTATGCGGGCGACCGGCCCGAGGCGGTCGATATCGATGGAGGCAGGGGCCCGGTGGGCGCCCTGCCCCAAAGACTTCGCGCTAGGATTTGAGCTTGACAGTGACGCCTCCCGTAAATGTGAGATCTGTGGTGAACTTGGAGTCTCCCAGCGCATCACCGGTATCGGCGTCCTTGATCTGTAGCGAATAGAAGTAACCTTCCGCGTCCAGACGGATGGCTATCTGCGGAGACACGTCGAAGCTCGCGCCTACGTCCGCGACA
>JASFLD010000135.1:0-9054 GCA_050118275.1 Gemmatimonadales bacterium | reverse complement strand
CGGGCACCCCGCTCCCCAGCCCCGCTGCACCCCCTTCCGACGGACTCGGCGTAACGATCAGTCGGCAGCGCAGGCCACTGGCTGTGTGTTCCAGCTCGGCCCGGAAGCCGTTAGCCGACACATCGCTGAGGCTGAGCCGGTAGCTCTCCGGCACTGGACGGTTGAGATACCGGGCCTGAAGGGCGTCAAGGTCGACATATCGGTCCTCCAGCGCCGCCGCCTGCTCCTCAGCCATCTTGACGTCCCTGAGGATGGTCCTCATCTCGGCTTCGTAGCGCTCCTTCAGCAGCGCCGGCATCTCACCCGTCTTCTCCTCCGAGCCGCACGACCATGCGCCTGCCCCAGCTCCCACCAACGCCGCACCGACGAGCGCGACCCTGATTGCCTGCTTCATGCTTCCTCTCCCCGTTTCTGCTGCCGGTCGGCCGGATCCATCCGACAAACCTCTGCTCAGCACTTGAACCCCCAATCGATCCGGCGTCAAGGCGCGCGGCCCGCGGCAGATCTGAACCGCGCGCGCCGAGGTTGCCGCCCTCCGACGGGCGAGCTAGGATTCCGCGCGAAACCCGCGACCGTCAACATTCGACAATTCGACATCAACGTTCGAATTTCGACATCGACATTCGAATTTCGACATCGACATTCTAAATTCGACATCGACATTCTAAATTCGACATTCCTAATTCCCATGGCCCTCACGCTTCGCGCACCGACGACGCGTGCCATTGGCCGCCTGCTCACTCTGGTGGTCATCGCGTTGTTGGCCGCCCTGTTCCAGCATCTCGGGCCCCGTCGCGACTTGACAGGCAACACGATGCTGCTGGGCTTTCTCCTGCTCGCCGCTTTCGTCGCCGGGGAGTTCGCCCGTGAGGTGCGTCTGCCGCGCATCACCGGGTACCTGCTCATCGGGATGCTCTTCGGTCCCCACGTGCTCGGGTTGCTGCCCCAGAGCGCGGTGACTGATTTTCGTCTGATCAACGACGTCGCGCTCAGCGTTATCGCCTTGCAGGCCGGCGGCGAGCTCCGCTACAAGCGCGTGCGCGAACGCTTCCGCTCGATCGTCATGATCACACTCTCTCAGTTGGTCATGATCGCGGCGGGAACCACGATCGTCATTACCATCGCTCGCGGCTACCTTCCCTTTCTCGTCGCCGCGCCCCTGCGTTCGGTCCTCGCTGTCGCGCTGATCTTCGGCATAGTCGCCGTGGCCAAGTCACCCGCCACCACAATTGCGGTGATCACGGAGATGAGAGCGCGCGGCCCCCTGACCGACACGGTGCTCGGCGTCAGCGTATTCAAGGACGTGATCATTCTCCTGTTGCTCGCCCTTGTCCTGCCGGCGGCAACGGTGCTCGTCAACCCTGTGCTCGGTTTCGACTACGCGCAGCTCGAGGAAATCACATTCGCCATCCTCCTCGCCCTCACTATCGGAGTACTCGTTGGCACCATGATCATGCTCTACCTCAAGCACGTGAACATCCAGCCGATACTCTTCGTCCTCGCCGTCGCCTTCGGTGTCGTTGAGCTGGCTCACGTCTTGGGGCTGAAGTCGGAATCGTACATCCTGATGGGGATAGCCGCCGGTTTCGTGGTACAGAACCTATCGGTGCAGGGTGCGAAGTTCATCGCCGCCCTCGAAGCCAACTCCCTCCCCCTCTACGCCCTCTTTTTTGCCGTCGCCGGGGCCGATCTCCAGCTGGGCGTCGTCGCCGAGATCTGGGAGGCCGCCCTCTTGATACTGCTGACCCGACTCGCGCTCACGTATCTCAGCACGGCCCTGGGGGCGGCCGTCGCCGGCGACAGTACGGTCATTCGCCACTACGCCTGGATGGGATTCTTAGCACAGGCAGGAGTCACATTGGGAATCGCCCACATCGTGCGCGAGCGCTTCCCTGGTTGGGGCGACGCCGTTGCCGCCATCATCATTGCCATGGTGGCGCTCAACCAGTTGATCGGACCTCCGCTCTTCCGTCTCGCGCTCGTCCGTGCGCGTGAGGTCGGCTAGCGTTGTCGCAGCGGGACATCGACAATCCGCCCGATCCAGCCTGAGATCGTCTCCACCAGCTCGTCTAATACGGCGGCTTCGGCTCTGCCGCTGCGTTTGCGAACCTTGAACGAGTGATCACCGTCCTCCACGACGTGCAGCGTAACGCGCGAACCGAGCTTCTCACACACCGGGCTCAATAGATCCAGCTGCGCGAAGGGGTCTCGCGTCCCCTGGAGAAACAACATGGGGAAGTCGAGGCCATACAGGTGTTCCGCTCTACTGGTACCTGGTTTACCGGGAGGGTGCAACGGGAATCCCAGGAAAATCAGCCCTCTGACGCCCGGCAAGCCATCTACGGAAGCGGCGCGAGAGCTCATCCGTCCCCCCATCGACTTGCCCCCGCAGAAAACCGACAACCCTTCCGCCCTCTCCACGCCGAAGCGGACGGCCGAGCGCACGGTGGCTTCCAAGAGGTGCGGCGGGTCGGGTCGCCGCCGGCCCGCCTCCATGTAAGGAAATTGGTAGCGCAAGCTGCCGACCCCGGCCGCCGCCAAGCCGTTCGCGACCGCAGTCATGAATGGGTGGCGCATCCCGGCTCCAGCGCCGTGGGCGAGAACACAAAACGACCCGGCGCTTGGTGGTTGTGTCAGCAGGCCTGACACGTGGAGCGCGGTGCCAGCGACCGGAATCTGTATCGGTCTCGGGCTCATGACGGCCTCCATCATCTCGCGTCTCGATTCGCGATGTCGGCAATCCTTGACGCCGGCGACGCGTGATCACGAGATCCGATTCGTCGAGGTTGGCGCCGACCGCGTGCGACGACTAGGCATAGCCGGGCTCGTTGCCCGGCGTCCACTTGATGTTGCACCCCATGCTCGGCTTCTGGTCGGAGGAAACGGGTTGACCCGCAAGGACGGCGTCGATCGCGGCCCGCAGATCGGCGCCCGTCACCGGTATCGCGTTGCCCGGCCGGCTGTCATCGAACTGTCCTCGATAGACCAGCCTGCGATCGCCGTCGAAAAGGAAGAAGTCGGGTGTACAGGCGGCCTTGTACACTTTGGCCACGGACTGCGTCTCATCGAACAGGTATGGAAATTCCCAGCCCTCGGCGACGGCGAGTTCTTTCATGGCGTCGGGACCATCTTGAGGGTGAGTCTCCAGGCTGTTGGAGTTGATGGCGGCCACAGCCAGCCCGAGCGGCGCGTAATCGCGAGCCAATCGCCCGAGTTCCGATCGTATGTGCTGTACGTAAGGGCAGTGGTTGCAGATGAACATGACCAGCAGCGCTGGGCTATCCTCGAAGTCTCTCAGCGACACGCGGCGGCCATTGATGGCATTCTCGAGCGCGAAATCCGGGGCTCGGCTGCCAAGCTCGAGCATGGTAGAGGGTGTCAGTGCCATATTCAATCTCCCAACGGCAGTCGGTGTGGCGAAGCAAGCCGAACGGGGCAGGCTCGCTCGGCGACGGTCGCGTTCACTCGTCGTAGCACGGTTCTCTAGATAGCCAAACCTGGCCCGCCCCACAATCGCTCCCCACGGGCTCACGCACGCGTTCTGGCAGGCCCCTTTTCTGCCGGAGCGTTACGCGCCAGACTGATACCCGAGCTTGGAAGATGCCGCGCAGCGGCCCGACGAGAGAACTTACTATCGAGAGCGTACTGAACAGTGCAGACTCAAAGACTGACGTTTCCGGGTGCGCAGGGGGCGACCCTGGCGGCGCGCCTGGAGTTGCCCGCCGACGAGCGACCCTTGGCCTACGCCATCTTCGCCCACTGCTTCACGTGCTCGAAGAACTACAAGGCGGTAGTCAACATCAGCCGGGCGCTCGCCCGCTCCCGTGTCGCCGTGCTGCGATTCGACTTCACCGGGCTGGGCGAAAGTGAGGGCGACTTCGCGGATACGACGTTTTCATCGAACGTCGAGGACCTGGTGGCCGCGGCCGACTTCCTGAAGGCGGAATACGAGCCGCCGGCCATCTTGATCGGACACTCGCTCGGAGGCGCAGCGGTATTGCAGGCCGCGCGATGGGTGCCGGGTTGCAGAGCGGTCGTTACGATCAACGCTCCCGCCGAGCCACAACAGGTGAAGCGTCACCTGACCAGTTCGATCGAGGACATCGAGAAATGCGGCGAAGCCGAGGTTCTATTGGCGGGGCGGCCGTTCACGATTCGCAAGCAGTTCCTGGACGATCTGGACGAGCAGAACATGTCCGAAGTCATCCGCGGCCTGGAGCGGGCACTGCTCGTCTTTCATTCGCCTGCCGATCCGATCGTCGACATCGACAACGCCCGACAGATCTACGAGACGGCCAGCGAACCGAAGACCTTCGTCTCGCTCCCGGACGCCGATCACCTGCTCTCGCGGGACGACGACTCCGAGTATGTTGGGGCCGTCATAGCGGCCTGGGTCGCGCGTTACATCGGCGTGCCGCAGAAAGCCGCTCGGGAGCGGGTCGCGCCCGATGGAGAGGTCGTCGTCCGGACCGGACGCGCGCGGTATCACACGGCCATCTTCGCCGGCGAGCATGCGCTCGTCGCCGATGAGCCGGAGCAAGTCGGTGGGGGCGACTGCGGTCCCACGCCTTTCGCTCTGCTCATGTCGGCGCTTGGCGCCTGCACGACTATCACGCTGCGCATGTATGCCGACCGAAAGGAGTGGCCGCTGGAGGAGATCGGCGTGCGGCTGCGGCATCGCAAGCTCGCCGCGGCGGAGGCGGGGAAAAAGGATGATCGGACGCCCGCCGGGGACGAGATCAGTCAGGCGATCGAGCTGGTGGGTACGCTGGACGACGCGCAGCGGGAGCGACTGCTGGAGATCGCCCAGCGCTGTCCGATACACCGAGCCCTCGAGAGCGGGATTTCCATGCCGATGGAGATCGGCGTGGTGAGCGGCGACTAAGGGGGGCCGGGGGGGAGATCAACGTTTCGGCGCCAGGATCTCCACCGCCCTGAACAGATCGTCCGCGGATTGCAGGATCTTGGCTGTCAGTCTCGGCGGATAGTCCGGGTGTCGCTGCAAGAAACCACGTACGATGGCGGCCGCAGCCGGCGTATTGCGACGCCCCAGCGTGGCGTCCAGCCAGTTCTTGGGGAAAAAGATGTCGCCCGTCACCTGGATCTCTTGGAGCAACTCGAGGCTGGGACGGATGAACTTCTCTGACTCGCTGGCTCTCAGCGGATGGTGGAGGTATCCGACGGCGTCGATGACCCACGGCTCGTGCTCGCGGTTCTCCACTTGCGCCAGGCTGGCGAAGAACCGCTCGCGAACCATCGGGTCGGCGGACAGCGCCGGCTCGACGAACTCGAAGCGGCGTCTGCGGTCGGGGTTTTCGATCCGTTGCCGCTGTTGCTGCAGGATCCGCTCCCAGTTGGTCACCTGCCGGACCGCCAGTTCCTGGGCCAGCCGCGTGAAGTCGGACTCCGACAGATCGAGCCCTGCAACCACCTGGTCCCCACTCCACAGGCGCTCCATTCGGGCCACCGCGCTGTCGCTCACGGCGATCGAGCGGTACGCGTTGAAGTATGCCGCCTTGCGGGTCGGAGCCGGTACACCCTCCACGAGCGCCCAGAGGAGATCCTCCAAGTCCGGCCCTCGCTTCTCCCTTTCCTCGCCTGAGAGGAACTGCCAATAAGCCGATTGGAGGTAGTCGAGGATGCGCTGGACGAGCAACTCATCGTTCTCCGACATTAGCGCGGTTGTGGCGAGGTCCACCACGGCACCGGGCTCCGCCCGCCCTTCGAGGAGAGCGTCCCACACGGTCAGCCAGGCGATTCCGCGGCTCAGCGGCGGGGGCAAGGACGCCGTGTGTGCAAGAAGGTGCTCGAGACTGGAGCTATCGGGGAGGAAGAGACCGTAAGCCAGTCCCTGCCCGTTGGGCAGTACGTAGTCGGGATGTGGCAAGCCGACGGCTGCATCCACGACCGCCGAGTCCGAGCGCAGTCGGACTGGAAAGCTCCGGGTGGTGTGGGGATAGCCGAACACGACATCCAGGCTCTGGGGCCAGCGGCGGCCCCTCCCCGCCGGATCGGTCTGCCTGACGACGAACGAAGCGATGGCCCCGTCCTGATCCAGCGAGCGCGAGGTCGAGATCGTTGGACGACCTGCCTCCTCTATCCAGATCCGGCTCCACGCTTCGAGGTCTTGCTCGGTTCGCGAATCGATGATCTCGATCAAGTCGGGCCAGGAAGCATTGTCGAAACCGTAGGTGTGCAGATACTCGCGAAGGCCATCCCGCAGCGTCATCTCTCCCACCAGACGCTCCAGTTGTCGCATCACGATCGGCGCCTTTTGATAGATGACTGCTCCGTACAGATTGCCCGCCTCCGCCAGGTTATCGAGGTTCTGGCGGATCGGATTCGCACCCGCGGTTCTATCTACGGCGTAGGCCGCGGGATAGTGAGCCAATAGGAAACGCAGCTCGTGGTCGACATCGGGAAAAGTGGGGTTGACGATCTTCGCCGCCATGAAGTTCGCGAATACTTCCTTCATCCAGACATCGTCGAACCACTTCATCGTCACCAGATCGCCGAACCACATGTGCGAAGTCTCGTGGGCGATCAGACTGGCGCGTCGCAACTCATCGTTCTGCGTCGCCGATTCGTCGAGCAGCAGCCGCGAGGCCGAATAGAGAATCGCCCCGGGGTGTTCCATGCCACCATACTGGAAAGATGGAACGAGGACGAAATCGAATTTCTCGAACGGATACTCGATCCCGGTGTATTCCTCCAACCAGGACAGCGCCGCGGCGTGCAGATCGAATATCGCCTCCAGATTGCGAGCCAGCTTGGCGCTATCGGTTTCGCGATGATACATCCGCATCGTGCGGCCGGCCCGCTCGGCGCTCACGATCTCGAAGGCGCCGGCGGCGAACGAGAAGAGGTACGTGCTGATCGGGGCTGTCTCGGCAAAACGGACGACGTTGGCTGGGTCAGCATCCGGTTGAAGCATAGCGCCGTTCGCGACCGCCACCCAGCCTTCGGGAAGTGCCAATTCGAGTCGGTAGCGCGCCTTTAGATCCGGCTGGTCGAAGCATGGAAAGGCGAATCTTGCACGCTCCGGCACGAAGAGGGTGTAAAGAAAGTCGGGGTTGCGGTTCAGCGGTTCGTCGCCCGCCAGAAAATCGATCTGTACCGAGTTCACTCCTTCCGCCAGAACCGTGTCTGGAATCACGATGTGATCGTTCTGCAAGTCGTAGGCGACATCGACACCGCCGACTCGCACATGCAGCCCTTCCCGCGGCCCAGCGAAATCGATCGCCAGTGGTGAGCGGTCGTCGACCAGCTGAAAGCGGATCGTCTCGTGGCCGAGAATCGCCCCATCGCTCGTCTCGGGAACGGTCAGCGAAAGTTCGTACTCCAGATCGCCCAGTCGATCCCGGCGATCCGACGCCAGTTCCCACGATACGCCCGGCGAAGTGTCCGGCGCCTCACCTCGGTCACAACCGCCTGCCGCCGCCGCAATCGATAGCGCCAGCGCGCTCAGCTCCCGGGCGCGCCTGTTCATCATGTTCATGTTGATTCCAAAACATCCATCCCCTGCTCGAATACCACGTCCACCGGGATGCCCAAACCGTCCAATCGGTCCAGATCGGTCTGCAACTGGGGTTCGATCAACCCTTTCTCATTGATCAGTTGCGACGCCCCTTCGTAATCGCCGTCACCCTGCAACGTCAGGATGACCTCCGAGAGAGCGGTCATCGCCTGCCGCATCTTGTCGAAGTCGACCCGGTAGGTGCCGGTGGTGTCGTCACGCGAGAAGGCTCCCATCTCGCGGAAGAAGTTGAACCGCACCATGTTGGCCTTACCGTGCGCGCTGGATGCGCCGAATCGTACCGAGCGGAAGATGTCGGCCATGAAGGTGACGTAGTTGTCCCGCACATCGCCTTCGTTCATCAAGCCATCCTCGTAAAGGCGAGTCACCATGTACAGGCCCAGGATATCGGCCTTCCCTTCCTCGATGGCGGACGCGTTGTCACGCAACGCCTCGCGCACCGTCCCCTTCCGCGTGAGGGTGTTCTTGATCCCCAGGCCGTGGGCGACCTCGTGGAACATCGTATTGGCGAAGAACGCATCGAACGAGATGTGAGGCCTTTGGTCAGGCGCGATCAGTTCGTTCGCGATAGGAACGAGTATCCGCTCGAATTTTGCCCTCATCACGTTCTTCAGCTGCAAGCGGCGCGTGCCCTTCTCCAGCTGCACCACCTCGTCGTTGGGCAGGTTGATGGCTATGCTCTTCGACCCAGCGTTACCGTCGCCGGCTGCGTAGACAAGATCGTAGGCATTCAGCTGCGCGTCGCTGCCCGGCATTTCCTGCTTGTACTCCGGTGCGACCGGAAGCCCTCGCTGAAGATCCGGCAGGTAGTCTGCGAAGCGTGACAGGCGATCGCTCCATTCCCTGTCTTTCACCAGCACATAGGCTTCGTACGCCGCCTTATAACCGAGCAACTGGTCCTCGTACGTTTCGATAGGCCCGATGACCAGGTCAATCGTGTTGTCTCTCATATCGAGCCAGGCGAAATCGCTCGCGCGATATTCGTCGGTGAGCAGCGCTTCGGCACGCAGCCGCAGATACTCTTTCAGACCTTCATCTTCCGCCAACTCGGCGGCGGCCATCAGTTGTTGCGCCGCGGCCGCCACTTCCGTCCCGAAGGCCTGGTGGTAGGGCACCGCGTACAGCGAACCGTCCTCGCGCCGGCGGACCAGCGTGTAGAGGCTGGCCAACTCGGGATCGTCAGCGGCGGCGGCCTCGAACTCCTCGACCGTCATGTCCGCCGGATAGAGATTGGCACCCGGCGGTCTCGGACCGACATCGTCTACGAACGGCTCATCCCCTTCCAATCGATCCCAGGGGCCGTAGTTGATCTCCGCATACTCTCGGGTGGCCGGATCTTCGATTCGCTCGAGCAGCCGGACATCACCGTAGGACTGTTCCCAGAATATCGTGTCCATATGCCTGGCCGCTTCAATCAGCAGAGGCAGCATCTGCCAATCGCGATCCGATAGTCGACTCGAGTCGGTCGTGAGTCGGACCTTCGCGTATTTCTGCAGACGCGCTTCGACGTCGACCTT